>CAUTMO010000005.1:0-48519 GCA_963539815.1 uncultured Candidatus Saccharibacteria bacterium
CAAGTCTTCTCGCTCGCACCAAGCATATTGCAGCTATTAGACGATCTGTTTGTGATATGTTTTGCAAAATCTGATATAATAAAGGCGGTGGCGCGTTGGCGGAGCGGTTACGCAGAGGTCTGCAAAACCTTTTAGACGAGTTCGACTCTCGTACGTGCCTCCAATTTTTGATAAATAGTCCTGAGTATTGGGCTATTTTTTATTTTGCGAAATTGTACAATTTACTTAACGAATATAGTATAATATAAGCAGTCTGGCGCGTAGGTGTCTGGATCATATATAAATAAGCGCGAGTGGCGGAATTGGTAGACGCGAGGGACTTAAAATCCCTTGACCAAAAGTCGTGCGGGTTCGATTCCCGCCTTGCGCACCAAAGTTGTAAAGAAAATAATATTGAATAGGAAAGGGACAAAGGTAAGAAATGAGTCCATTGGTAATTGTACTTATTGTTACAGTGGTAGTTTTATTGGTACTCGTAGGAGTTGTAATCGGTGCGTACAACAGTTTGGTGGTACTACGCAACCGCGTAGAAGAAGCGTGGAGCGATATTACTGTTCAGCTAAAACGCCGAACTGATTTGATTCCAAATTTGGTCAACTCAGTAAAAGGCTACGCTACACACGAAAAGGAAGTGTTTGAGAAGGTCACAGAAGCTCGTTCAGCAATCATGAATGCTGGCAGCGTGGCTGAAACCGCTAAGGCTGAAAACGCTTTGGAAGGCGCGTTGAAGAGCTTGTTTGCCGTATCTGAGGCTTACCCAGAATTGAAAGCAAACCAGAACTTCTTGCAATTGCAACAGGAATTAGTTGACACTGAGGATAAAATCCAAGCAGCTCGCCGATTCTACAACGGTGGCGTTCGCGACCTGAATACGAAGATTCAGACTTTCCCAACAAATATCATCGCGGGAATGTTTGGCTTCCAAGCTAAGGAATTCTTCGACGTTGAGGATCGTGCAAGTGTCGAAAATCCGGTTGAAGTAAAGTTCTAATTGAACTCTGAAATGAAAATCGCTCGTCTATTTTTAGCGGGCGATTTTTGGTATAATTAACATATGTACAATGCAGTTTCTCAAAACAAACGCAACACAATATTAATTATGTCTGTGTTTGTGATAATTATTGGAGTCATCGGTTTGTTTATCGGCGTGGCAACTGATAGCTATTCGTTGGCGCTCATCATTTTCATATGTGCGATATTGTATGCTTGGTTGCAATATTTTATAGCTGGTAAGTTGGCTATGATGATGACTGGCGCTCAGGAAATTAGTAAAAATGACGCTCCTGAACTTTGGCGAGTGGTGGAAAATTTGTCTATCGCTTCTGGTATGCCGATGCCGAAAGTCTATATTATCGATGATCCAGCTCCAAACGCTTTTGCGACTGGTCGCGACCCGAATCACGCCATCGTTGGCGCAACTACTGGGCTTTTGGATATTATGGACAAGCGTGAGCTGGAGGCAGTTATGGCGCATGAAATGAGCCACGTGCGAAATTACGACATCCGTGTGAGTATGATTGCTTTTGGTCTGGTTAGTGCGATTGGACTGTTTGCGGATTTGGCGCTTAGAATGATGTTTTATAGTGACGACCGTGATAGTGATGTTAATCCTATTGTCTATGCTCTCGGGCTGATCGTGGTTATATTGGCGCCGCTTTTGGCAACGATAACCCAATTGGCGGTTAGTAGACAGCGTGAATATCTGGCGGATGCTTCGGGTGTATTATTGACACGAGACACTGAAGGGCTAGCAAGCGCGCTGGAGAAATTGCGCCAATACGGTAGACCAATGCAAAAACAAAGTTCTTCTACTGCTAATTTATTCATGAATAATCCTTTGAAACCCGGATTTTTCTCGAAACTATTTAGTACTCATCCACCACTAGAAGACAGAATTGCAAGGTTGAGAAATAACGCAACAAAGATGTAATTATGGCAACGAAAACCTCCAAAAAACGAGTAGTCAAGAATCCTAAAAAGTCAAATGCTGATCATAAAAAAGGTGTATGGCCTGGTATTAAGCGTGACTTTAGTAAATTAAACCAGCAGCGGCGTAATTTTCTGCAGCGCCGCCCTCATCGTAGTTTTCGACTAACTAAGCGACGAGATTACCAACGCGATCTTAAAATTCCAGGATATTGGTCGCTGACCAGTGAGGCTTGTCGTCTGGTGTGGCGCAATAAGAAAACTTTTTTGGCGTTAATCATTGTTATGTCGATATTGACGTTTGCTTTAGCCAGCGTCATGTCGCAAGACACATACCAACAGCTTAAAGACGTAATGAATCAGGCTGAGTCGAACGGATTCGGCGGAATTTATACAACAATTAGTCTATTTTCTGGCGTTGCGGTTAGCTATATTTCCGGTAGCGGAACGGCTGGTGGAAATGTACAGCAAGCGGCGGGAATTTTTCTGGGGCTATTAACTTGGTTGTCGTCCGTTTGGCTAACGCGAGCTATTTTAATTGGTAAAAAACCGAAAATGCGCGACGGTTTGTATAGCTCTGGATCGCCCATAATTGCGCTGATAATTGTCATCGGAGTTTTCCTAATTCAAATGGTACCAGCGGCAGTGGCGGTGATTATTTATAGCGCGCTCAATGCTTCGGGAGTGTTAAATCAAACGCCGATTCTGATGGCGGCTGGTGGTGCGGCGATTCTGATAGTGGCAATGTCTATCTATTGGGCGACTTCTACGGTTTTTGCGATGATCATCGTAACATTGCCGGGAATGTACCCGTTTCACGCGCTGCGTTTGTCGGGCGACATTGTGACGGGGCGAAGATTAAGGATTTTGCTGAGATTTGCGTGGGCTGTTGTTCTGTCTGTGCTTTTGTGGGCGGTCGTTCTGATTCCGGTAATTCTGCTTGACGGCGCGCTGAAGGGATGGATTAGTGGTATTGATTGGCTGCCAATTGTCCCGACAGCTGGTCTGATTTTACTTTACGTAACGATAATTATGATTTCTGTGTATGTTTATTTGTTCTACAGAAAGGTGGTTGAAAGTGACACCAAAAAAACCAAGAATTGACGAAATTAAAGACCTGTTAAATCGTTATAGCTACGAATACTACACCTTAGATAAGCCGAGTGTGAGCGATGCGGTTTATGACAGCCTGATGGATGAGCTGAAGAAGATTGAATCGGATCACCCAGAATTGATTACTGTCGATAGTCCTACGCAGCGAGTTGGAAATAAGTTGCTCGACGGTTTTCAAAAAGTAGAGCACGCGCGCCGAATGGTCAGTTTGAATGACGTTTTCGATAAAAGTGAAGTTGAGGCGTGGATTGAGCGAACTGATAAATTGATACCGGGTCAGCGACATGAATTTTTTACGGATATAAAAATGGATGGCTTGGCGTGCGCGTTGATTTATGTCGACGGTGTATTGTCGCAAGCTGTGACACGCGGCGACAGTTTTGTTGGCGAAGATGTAACGAATAATGTTCGGACTATTAAAAACGTACCGCTTCGTCTGCGTGAAGCGGCGGGTTTTGAGAATTTTTTACACGGTCGGACAGAGATTCGTGGCGAAATTGTCATGCTGAAACGGGATTTTGAGGAGCTTAATAAAAAGCAGAAATCTCTAGGGTTGCCTACATTTGCTAATCCGCGCAATTTGGCTGCGGGGACAATTCGTCAATTAGATCCTGCGCTAGTGGCGGCGCGTCCGTTGCATTTTCGTGGATATGATGTAATTCGCGATGATGGTTCGGAAGTTCCGACGAATAGTTTTGCTTACGAGGCTTTGACGGCGCTGGGGATTTCTTGTAATCAGCAGGCTAGTGTTTTTGACAATTTATCCGACGTGATGAAATTTGTTGATGAATGGAGCGACAAGCGTCATGATTTGCCGTTTAATACGGACGGGCTGGTCATTAAGATTAACGATCGAGAGATATACGACAATCTCGGAATGGTGGGCAAAAATCCGCGTGGGGCGGTGGCTTATAAGTATGCGGCCGAAGAAGCTACGACGATCGTTCGGGACATAGTCATTTCTATCGGGCGAACTGGCGCGGCGACTCCGGTGGCTGTGTTTGATCCGGTAGTGGTGGCGGGAACTACTGTGCAGCACGCCAGTTTGCATAACGCCGATGAAATTGAGCGTTTGGATATTCGGCGAGGCGACACTGTGGTGATTTTTAAGGCTGGCGATATTATTCCGCAAGTTGAGAGTGTCTTGAAGGAATTGCGACCTGCAGATTCTGAGCCAATTGATTATGAAGCAGAATTAAAACGGCAATATCCGGAGTTGGAATTTGTGCGACCGGAAGGTGAAGCTGTTTATCGAGTTAAGGGCTCTAGTGGTCCACTGATTTTGAAGCGAGCTCTGGCGCACTTCGCGTCTAAGGGTGCGCTTGATATCGATACACTTGGAGAAAAGAACGTGGAGGTTTTGATTGACAATGGTTTGGTTGGCGATCTGGCGGATATTTTCACACTCACTAAGGACGATTTGTTGAAACTGGATCGGTTTGCTGATATTTCTGCGCAAAAGTTAATCTCGGCAATTGCTGATAAAAAAAGTCCAGAATTAGAGCGATTTTTGTACGGTCTGGGAATCCGTCATATTGGCGCGCAAACGGCGATTGATTTGACGAATCATTTTGAGAGCATGGAAAATTTGGCGAAAGCGACGATTGACGATTTGCGACAAGTTGATGGCGTGGGTGAAATTGTTGCTGAGTCTGTAGTGGCGTGGTTTGCTGATGAGGATAATGTAAAATTGCTCAATAAATTCACCGAGCTAGGCGTCGTTCCTCAGTTCAATAAAAAATCTGGCGGTTTGAGTGGAAAAAGTTTTGTCGTCACGGGTACTCTGAAATCTATGGGACGCGACGCTGCTGCGGACAAAATTCGTAATCTCGGTGGGGTTTTTCAAACCGCAGTTTCTAAAGACACAACATATCTGGTGGCTGGTGGTAAGGTTGGTGCTAGCAAATTGAAAAAGGCTGAGCAATATGGCACAAAAATCATTGACGAAGAAGAGCTGTTGAGGATGATAGAAAGCGCGGGATGAAAATAATATATAATTTACATATGGATAAGATTAAAAAACCGAGACTCTATTGTTTTTCTCCAGCAGTAATGTTGGCGACGCTGACGATTGAAATTATTCTGGCGATATATACTTTTTGGAAATATAAATTGAATGCTGTGACGAAGATTGTGATCATGCTGTTGATTTGTTTGGCCCTGTTTCAATGGGCTGAATATAACGTTTGTGAAGGCGCGATTCTTCTGGATAATCTCGGCTGGGCTAAACTTGGCTATATTGCAATTACTATGCTTCCGCCTCTGGGTATTCATTTGATATATAAAATTTCTGGCGATAAGAGGCGATGGATTCCTGTACTTGGTTACACTTTTGCCGTAATGTTTATTAGTTATTTTCTATTGGAGGCTAACGGAATTAAGTCTGGGGCTTGCTTGGGTAATTATGTGATTTTTGAAAACCAGCCGGGCGTCGGAATGTGGTATGGTTTGTATTATTACGGCCTATTATTTGCGGCAATTGCTTATGCGTATGTTAGTAGCAAAACCTCCAGCAAACACATTCGGCGCTCTCTAGGTTCGTTGATTGTGGGATATGTTCTATTTATGGCGCCTACGACGTTTGTTAATATCATTGATCCGTCGACTATTATCGGAATTCCGTCAATTATGTGTGGATTTGCAGTTTTGATGGCGGTAGTTTTAGCTGGGAAAGTTTTGCCAGAATATGTAAATGAGAAATGATGCTTGTGTTTTTCTGGGCGATAATGCATAATTAAACATGAGCTGGTACGCATAGGGGCATTCTCCTATGCTTGCCAATTGAAAGACAAACACATATTCAAATATGCCCCGGGTGGGCGCGTAGCAGCTCTTCTATAATGCTTATGGTATGATATAGTTATGGTTACTGTTTCAAAAAAGAGGGAAGAAAAACTAGCAAAATTAGTGCGAGAATTTTTTGCTGTTCATCCAGACGTGAAGCTTGTGGCGATAACTGGTAGCGCCGGAAAGGCTAGTGCAAAAATAGCTATCGGTACGGTTTTGGCGCAACAATTTGATATTCAACTTCGCAATGAAGAGCCGAAGACGAAAGCTGATGTTTTCCTTCAGATGATGGGCGTGAAAATGCCTGAAAAAGGCTTGTTCAAATGGTGGAAAGTGATGCGCGCCGTAAAGAAGAGAATTAAGGCTGAAAAACCGGAAGTTCAAGTGATTGTTCAGGAATTTAATCCAAAGGAACTTGGCTATAACGATTGGTTTAAGGCTTACGTTGTGCCGGATATTACGGTTGTAACTTCTGTGACAAATGGTCGAATGCAGGTTGAATATTCCTTGGAAGAAGTGGCGAATGAGATGATTTCGCTGGCGAATTTCTCGCGAATGGCGATGATAAATCGTGATGACATTGACGGGCGTTTCGCTAGCTTTTTGACAAATCCTAATATCACTACGTACGGAAGTGATCCCGTGGCGGAGTATAATTTTGACGATCGTAATTTTTCTCTGCAAGACGGACATCATGGCTTTATTATGTCGCCAGAAAATCCTAATGGGCTAGAAGTCAACGTTAAGCTAATTGGCGAGCATAATATTCGTCCAGCGATCGTGGCGGCAGCTATTGGTTATGCGTTTGGTGAAACTGAGGAGAATATAAAAAAGGGCATAGAAAATTTGCGTCCACTGCCTGGCAGGATGAATTTACTGAAGGGTGCGGACAATACTTGGTTGATTGATGATAGCTATAGTTCGACGCCGTTGACTGCCTTAGCTGCTTTGCAATCTTTGTATCGAATTGAGACTCCGCAGCGAATTGCTGTACTTGGCAATATGAATGGCTTAAAGGGAATTTTCGAGCAAGCTCACGCCGAACTTGGTTCTCATTGTAGTCCTGATTTGTTGGATTGGGTTGTGACGGTTGGCGAGAAAGCTAATCAATATTTGGCGCCGGCTGCACGTCAAAGAGGTTGTCAGGTGAAGGAATGCAAGAATGCCATCGAGGCTGGGTCTTTCGTGCGCGACAAATTGAAATCTGAAGGCGTTGCTCTGTTTAAAGGTTCGAGCGGTGGTGTATGGCTAGAGGAATCTATAAAAATTAACCTTCATAGCACTGAGGATGATAAATACTTAGTCAGGCAAACGCCGGAGTGGATTGCTAGGAAAAACCAATTTTTCTCACAATTTAAAGATTAATGTGATATATTAAATTCAAGGTATATAAAACAAGGGGGAATGATGGATCAAGGTAATCAACCTGCACCGCAGCCGCAATATAACAGCGTGCCGATGCAACCAAAAAAGAAGAAAACGGGATTGATAATTGGCATAGTGCTGGGAGTTATAGCTCTTATTGCTATTATTTCTGCTGTGCTAGTTTATTTCTTGTGGTGGCAGAACCCGGAAAAGATGGTTACGGACGCTGTGTCTAATGCTATTATGGCAAAGAAGATGACTGCTGACGGTAAGGTAGTCGTTGATATGCGCGACCAGGGGAAAATAGAGCTAAACGTAAAGACTGCTACTGAGTCGGGAAAATCAAAGGCTAATATTGACGCTAAGCTTAATGTCAAAGGGGTCGAAAAGAGTATTCCACTAGACGGCGATATGGTTCTTGGTGATGATGGGACTATATATGTGAAGATAAATAACTTTAAGGATTTGTATGGCACTTTGCTTGAAATAGTTATGGAGTCTTCGTCTGGTGGTAAGGCGTCAAGGGCTCAAATAGAAACTTACCGTGATCAGACTTTGAGAAAGATGAGCTCTGAGATAGATAAAATGAGCGACACGTGGATGAAGGTTTCTCCAGATGAAATCGGTAGTGAATATAAGTGCGGAATTAACGCTCTGAAGAAAATTCAAAATGACGAAAGTGTCCGCAAGGAAGTAGTTCAACTCTATCAAAAGAATAGTTTCTTCACTATAAAAGATTCAAAGATTAGTGATCGTAATGGTGGACGTGGTTTTGAACTA
Organism: uncultured Candidatus Saccharibacteria bacterium; assembly: GCA_963539815.1. Lineage (GTDB taxonomy): Bacteria > Patescibacteriota > Saccharimonadia > Saccharimonadales > Saccharimonadaceae > Nanosynbacter. Next base: position 7,972 of record CAUTMO010000005.1, read on the forward strand.
AAGGGTGATAACAGTAAATTGTCGAAATTTAATGATGAGTTTAAAAATTCATCAGCAGGCAAGGCGCTCGGCAAGTGTGGAAAATCTAATGACTATAAGAGTAGTGAATCATCATCTATTGACACGGCTTCATTGAAGGTGTGGGTTGATAGATCATCTCATGAACTGAAGGCCTTGGAGTTGAAAGGTGATGGCAAGAAGGCTTCTGTAGAAATTTCATTTGACATTAATATGAACAAATCTGAGGAAATTAAGGCGCCGTCGGACGCTGAAAGCTTGAAAGAGTTTGTAGAAGGTTTTATGAGCGGATATTCGAACGGATTGTCATCAACCTCGACTAGACGATAGCTTAATTGCTTAATAATAATCCCGTTCGTAATGAGCGGGATTATTTGCTATAATTACAGATATGAGACGCTATAATCCGACAGAAATTGAACAAAAATGGCAAAACAAATGGGAGGCTGACGGTACTTACGCGGTCGATTTTAATGACACGACCCGACCGAAGTATTACAGTTTGAGCATGCTTCCGGGGATTACGGGAGCGGGAATTCACATTGGCCACGGTCGTACTTTTCAATTTGCCGATATCAAGGCACGATTCAAGCGTCAGCAGGGTTATAATGTCTATCATCCAATCGGCTGGGACAGCTTTGGTTTGCCGGTTGAAAATTACGCTATTAAAGTTGGAAAAACGCCGCGTGTAGCGCACGATGAAGCGAAGGTTCACTTTAAGGAGCAATTGAAGCGACTTGGGTTTAGTTATGATTGGACGAAGGAGATTTCTACAGCCGACCCGGAATATTACAAATGGACTCAGTGGATTTTTACGCAATTATACAAGCACGATTTGGCATATCAAAAAGAGCAGCCGCAATGGTGGTGCGAAACTGATAACACAGTGCTTGCTAACGAACAGGTTGAAGGTGGCAAATGTTGGCGCTGCGGTAATCCTGTGACCAAGCGCAATCTTAAGCAGTGGTTCTTCCGAATTACGGCGTATGCAGATGAAATTTTAGAGGCAACCGATGCGCTTGATTGGACGGAAATGGTTAAAACCATGCAGAAGAATTGGATTGGTCGATCAGTTGGTGCGGAAGTTGAGTTTGCAGTCAGTGGTCAAGATTCTAAGATTACAGTTTTCACAACTCGTCCTGACACGTTGTTTGGCGCGACGTATGTAGCTTTGGCACCGGAGCATCCTCTGATTTCTCAGTTGGTCAATTCTGATACGCGCGAAAAGGTTGAAGCATATATCCAAGCTTCGCAACAAAAATCCGATGTTGAACGCCAAGAGAATAAAGAGAAAACTGGCGTATTTACAGGAAGTTATGTTATTAACCCAGTTAATGGTCAAAAATTGCCGATTTGGGTGGCGGATTATGTTTTGGGTGGCTATGGAACCGGCGCGGTTATGGCGGTGCCAGCACACGACGAGCGCGATTTTGCGTTTGCTGAGAAGTTTGACTTACCGATTATCCAAGTTATTGATAAGCCTGAGCATTCAGCCGATGTTGGCTGTTATTCTGGTGAGGGTAAGTTGATAAATTCCGGACAATTTAACGGGATCAGGAGTGAGGATGCCCGTGAGCAAATTGTTGCGTGGCTGGAGCAGCAGAATTCTGGGCGAAGCAAAACCACGTATAAAATGCGCGATTGGTTGATTTCTCGTCAGCGCTATTGGGGTGCTCCAATTCCAATTGTTCATGTTGATGGCCGTGCGCCAATTGCCGTGGCTGATGAATGCTTGCCGGTGATTTTACCAGAGGTGGAGAACTTTAAGCCAACGGGCGGGAATACTTCTGTTTTGGCTCAAGTTGATGATTGGGTGCGAGTTTGGGTGGATGTTGAAACTGGAAAAACTGTGCCGATTACAGAAAATAAGCCTGACGGCGACAATTGGGTAGAAGGTCGGCGCGAGACTGACACTTTGGATGGCTATGCTTGCTCTAGTTGGTATTTCTTACGATATCTCGACCCGCACAATGATAATGAAGCGTGGAATCCTGAGAGAATTAACCATTGGATGCCGGTTGATTATTACAATGGCGCCGATCACGCCGTGGCTCACTTGCTGTACAGTCGTTTTTGGATGCGATTTTTCTATAAGCTCGGTCTCGTTCCGACTCCAGAACCTTTCAAGCGAATGATGTACAATGCATACATTATGGCTCCAGACGGTCAGAAAATGTCCAAGTCTAAGGGTAATGTCATTGATCCAATGGAAATTATGGACAGTGGATACGGCGCTGATGCGCTGCGAGTTTACGAAATGTTCATCGCGCCTTATGATATGGATGCGCCATGGGATCCTCGTGGTGTTCCGGGAACTTACAGGTTCTTAAATCGAGCATGGAACTTGGTTCAGGAGTTTGTTGATAAGAATAACGATTCAAGTAATTCTCCTGAAATGGATGAAAAAACAGCTCAAGAACTATTGCGATTAACTCACTTGACAATTAAAAAAGTTACTCGCGACATCGAAGATGAGAAGTTTAATACAGCCGTGGCTTCGATGATGGAAATGGTCAATGGTCTGTATAAGATAAAAGAATCGCACGGAATTGACATGTCGGACGAGTGGCGATTTGCGTTAGAAAGTTTGATTCAGATTTTGGCGCCTTTTGCTCCGCATATCACAGAGGAATTGTGGCATGAAATGTGTCATGATGATACGGTTCACGTTGGTCACTGGCCAAAGTGGGATGAAAAATATCTAAAGAGTAGCGTGATGACCATTATAGTTCAAGTGAATGGCAAGCTTCGTGCGAAACTTGAACTGCCGAGTGATATGGACAAGCAGGGTGTTGAAGCGGCAGCTCTAGCTGATGAGAATGTTCAGAAGTTCACAAACAATAAACCACCTAAAAAGATGGTTTATGTTCCAGACAAGCTGGTGAATATCGTGGTCTAGGAAATAATCTATCTCGATTTGTCTTTTATTATTGTAAAAAGTTAGTATCATTATCTAATTTGCGGGCAAGCTCTTGAGATTGTCCAATAAAAAAGGTATAATGGTACGTAAGTTTTATGACAACCTAAAAGAGGAGAATAAATTATGGCACAACCTAAGAAACAGAGTAGCCCACGTAAAACTGGTCTTCGTCGCAGCCACTTGGTACTAAAATTGGCACGTCGCGTTAACGCAACTTCACCAGTTAAGGTGAAGACAACCAAGCGTGAAACCGGTAAAACAACAAAATAATAATTACGAACAGGACGCTTAATAATGGCATCAAACCGTCATTTGGGACGAATTGTCGCACTGCAAACACTTTATGAACATGAATTTCGCAAAGAGGTTGGTGATAGCGATGTTGATTATAAGACTATTTTAAAGCGTAATTTGGCTGAATATAAATCATCGGTTGACGATATTGAATTTATTGATAATTTGATTAGCGGCGTACTCTCGACGCAGAGTCAATTGGACGAGAAATTGCAGCCATTGGCGCCAGAATGGCCTATTAGTCAGTTGCCGCGAATTGATCGGGCGGTACTTAGAATTGGTCTATATGAATTGCTATATTGTGCAGATACCGTTCCGCCGAAAGTGGTGATTAACGAAGCGGTAGAATTAGCGAAAGCGTTCGGTTCGGATAACTCGGGTAAGTTTGTGAATGGCGTGCTTGGCACGGCACTCCGTACTCTCGTGGAGGAGTCCGACAGTGAGAACAAGCAACTTTGATAAGATAAAAAAATATTTTGGTGGCAGCAAGAAGCCATTGATTCAGGAAATTGTACGCGAGCCAACTGCCGGTGGCGTGATTTTTCGTCGTAATAAAAAGGGCGAGGCAGAGTTTTTGCTTTATCAAGACGCTCGCGACCGCTGGACAATTCCCAAAGGGCACATTGAGCCAGGTGAAACAGCTCAAGTGACGGCTCGTAGGGAAATCGGCGAGGAAACTGGGCTGAAGAAAATTGAACTGCACGGCTGGCTAGGCAAGGTGAATTTTCGTTATCGTCGAATCGATAAATTGGTATTGATGACAACGCAAGTTTATCTAGTTAAGGCGTTGGATCCTAATGAGAAACTTCAAAAGGAAGAGTGGATGAATGGTCTTAAATGGTTTAGTTTTCATGAGGCGCTGGATGAAGTTGAATATGAAGATATTGGCAAGCTGATTCTTTTGGCAATGAAACGAATTAGACAGGAGAACTTATAAATGAACGGAATGAACACTGCGCCATATCAAGATTTTGCGCGCGAAAAATTAGGTTTTGAATTTACGAATTTGGATTTGCTGATTACAGCTTTGACTCACCGTAGCTATGTTAATGAGCATCGAAAATCCGTTCATCACCACAATGAGCGCTTGGAATTCTTAGGTGATGCGGTTTTGGAATTGGCGGTAACGGAATATTTGTTTACGCATTTTTCTGCGCCAGAGGGAATTTTGACTGCTTGGGGGGCAGCTTTGGTGGTAACGGAAAGTATTGGTGATGCCGGTGATATGTTGGGTTATGGTCCGCTGATTCGTATGTCAAAGGGTGAGAAGAACGGCTCGGAGCGAGCGCATTTACAGATTTTAGCTAATGCATTTGAGGCGGTAATCGGCGCAATTTATTTGGAGCGTGGCTTTGACGATGCTCGCGATTTTATTCACAAGCATATAATTGTTAAGTTGGATGGAATTTTGGAGTCGGGCAGTTGGCGTGATCCGAAGTCATATTTGCAGGAGATTTCTCAGCGAGTTGACAATCAAACGCCGGTGTATAAAGTCCTGAGCGAAGAAGGCCCAGATCACGATAAAGTCTTTACTCTTGGGGTTTTTGTTGGCGATAATATGATGGGGCGAGGCATTGGTCCATCTAAGCAAGTTGCCCAACAGCAAGCTGCTCGTGCTGCAATTGCTAAATATAAAGAATCTGGCGAGAAATAATTAAAGTTTGCACGGCGTAAACTGCTCGTGTATAATGAAAATACAGTTTAATTCCAGGAGGAGGGGCAGAATGTCAACAATAGATCAGCAGTTTGTAGAATATACTGTAAAGGCGTTGGTTGGACATCCAGAAGATGTCGTAGTAGACCGAACAATTGATGAAAAGGGCGTTTTACTAACATTGACAGTTAATCCAGCAGATTTGGGTCGAGTAATTGGTAAGCGCGGCAGTACGGCACAGAGTTTGCGCACGCTTCTGCGAGCTTTGGGCGCAAAGAATGATGCTCGGTATAACTTGAAGATTGTTAACAATGACGGTTTTTCTGGCGCACGCGAAGAAAATGATTATAAAGGTAATGCTTCTGTGGATAACTCAACAGATGAAACTGTGGAAAATGGATCATCTTACGCAGAAAACACCAGAAAAGAGCTTGCAGAACTCGACGATCTTGATATATAATTAAAACCAGTTCAAGCACAGACATTATGCGAGAACAGCTCTATGCGAGACAATGGGAAACCATTGAGAGCCTTATTTGTGCTAAAAAACCGTCCTTATTGGGGCGGTTTTTTGGTGGGGAAATAATTTCTGTAAAAAGACATGAAAATAGCCCGCCGAGACTCCAGCCGAGACCGGAGGTCTCAAGGCGAGCTATTTTCTCAGCGGGCGTTAGCTCTTTGTGATGGGTCGAGAGATCCAACCGCCAACATTCTCTAGTGGGAAGGGTAGTTGGAGTGTGCTGGCCCAGAAAATGAGTATCCCCAGCGGGAGCGCCATAAACGCCCCCCACCAGGAACACTACTGAGTCTTGTGTCACTGACCGTCCTTCTTGTTCAGGTACTTGGCGATGAGGTAGTCAAGGACACCCTTACCGCCGCTCCAGGTGATATTGGTGAGGGCACGCACGATCAGCGGGGAGACGACGATGAGAACCATGACGATGAACATGGAAATGAGAGCAGTAGCAGTCATTGTAGTTGTCCTTCCTGTGCAAGGGCTACTTCTGTTCAGTTGAACAAAAGCCAATATTATATATAGCATACCTGGACAAAAAAGTCAACACTTGGTACACTGTAACAGATGAGAAAGTTTCAAGTAATTACGCTTTTCCCAGAAATGACAACGGGAGTTTTTAATAACTCCATGATGTGGAAGGCTCAGAAAGACGGTATTGTGGAGCTTACGACGGTGAATCTGCGGGAGTTTGGTTTGGGTCCTCGTCGTCAGGTTGACGATACTCCTTATGGCGGTGGCGACGGGATGCTTCTTATGATTGAGCCGTTATGGAAAGCGGTAGAATTTACGAAATCTCAAGATGAAACAGCGAAAGTGGTACTAATGAGTCCGCGAGGGCAGCGCTGGAAGCAGGCTAAAGCTCAGGAAGAAGCCGATGATGACAGGGGTGTGATATTTATTTGCGGGCGATACGAGGGTGTTGATGAGCGAATTTTAGAACTAGTTGACGAACAATGGAGTATTGGTGATTTTGTGCTGACGGGCGGAGAGCTGGCGGCAATGATGATGATTGATTCTATTGTTAGGTTGATTCCTGGAGTTTTGGGCGGCGAAAAGTCTGCGGAAATTGAAAGTTTTTCAGATGGAGAAACGTTGGAATTTCCACAATATACACGACCTGAGGAATTTAAAGGTTTACGTGTGCCGGATGTTTTATTGAGCGGGCACCACGGAAAAATTGCCGAGTGGCGCGCTGAACAATCGCGGATATTGACCAATAAAAATACCCCATAGAGACGGGGTATTTTAAGTTGTGGTGGATTTGTCGTAGAGCGAAAGGTACTGTTTGGTGTTTATTTTTGTAACGTTCGCTGGTTTAACTTTATGACGTTTTTATAAAAAGTGCAAGTGCTTTCGTAAAAAATACAACAAGCTTGAGCTTTTTTGACGCGCAAGCTATACTGAAATTATGTCTATAAAAGTGAATAAAATTGTTAAATTGATTGCAGGAATATTAATAATTGTGCCATTATTATGTCAATTATTTACGTTTGAGAAGTTTTCTGCGGTCCTTACTTCTGCGGGGGTTCCGTCATCTTTAAGTCTTCCGATTGCGATAATATTGGTGGTTGTTGAGCTAACGTCATTGCCGTTTTTAATTGATATGAATATGCCAAAAAGAATTACTCTGACGAGCAGGACGGCTAGTTTTTTGAGTTTGGGGATTATGACGGCAATTAGTTTTTTGGCGTTTATGAATGGGCATGCGGCGGTGATGTTTGGTGCAACGATAAAGAATGTGAATAATGTGACTGCGATTTTTCTGATATTCGTAATGTGGGTTTTGTTGATCTGTGCAAATTTATCGACGAAAAAAAACAGCCAAATAATTGGCTGCTAAATTTCAAACTTGGCTGGGATGGAGGGATTCGAACCCCCGAATGGCGGGACCAGAACCCGCTGCCTTACCACTTGGCGACATCCCAACGGCAAACATAATTGTACTATAGAAAAATGATTTCCGCAAGCGTTTACGGGTGGTCGTTGACGCGATATACTTATAGTATGGATTTGCAATGGATTGTGAAGTTAATTGCTGATGGACTAGTGGTGCCGGTCGTGCTAATTGGTGCGTACGCGCTGATAAAATTAGTTCCAAATAAAGAGAAATATCAAGTTTATAGCCAAGTTTTGATGGCTGGTTTGACTGCTTACGTGGCGGCAAAAATTATCGGGTCAATTTATCAACCAGATCAGATGCGCCCGTTCGAGATTCTGGGTGTATCTGCCGGCGCGTCATTCCTTAATAATCCGGGTTTTCCGTCTGATCACGCGCTATTTACAATGGCAATTACTTTGGCGGTATTTTTCGGAGCGAAGAGCTGGCGGCTAGCTGTTATTTGTCTGGTTATGACGATCTTAATATGTGTCGGTCGGGTTATTGCTCTGGTACATACACCACTTGACGTTGTTGGCGGATTATTGATTGCCTGCGTAGGGATTGTTTGGTATAAACCGATGAATCTCTTGAAAAAACATAATATTTAAGCATATACATTTGCAATATTGACAAGTTTACGTTACAATTTACGTATGAAATTATTGTCAGCTATTTTCCGTGAAGAAATATCAGATTACACATATCCATTTTCAAGGCGAGTTTTCTTGAGGATTTTGGCGATTTTAGTTGCTAGCGGCGTGGCTATCTGGTTGCTGGCGCTTGCGTTTGATAAATTTATGATCACTCCTGTATTTTGCGCGAACGCTGAGCATATTTCTATTTGCGCAAACAGCACAAGCATCGCATCTTACGTCGCGTTGGTTTTGGCGGGAATTATGCTGGTGCCGGTGTTGGCGGTATTTGGTATCAAGCGACCTTTGCTAGTAGTAATCGCGGCAACTGTGTCGTTGTGGGGTGCTACATTATGGGCTGGAGGATCTTGGATTTTGTCATTGCTATGGGTGGTTTTGGCGACAGTTTTGGTATATTTGTCGTTAATCTGGTTGAATAGAATTCGCGGCAACGGCGCAGCAATTTTATTTATGACTTTATTTGCGATCTTAGCACGAGTTGTCTTGGCGCTATAATCACTGTACACTAAGTGTATGGAAATCATTATCATTATTCTCTTAATCGTTATTACTATTGGTTTGGGCGCGACTTTATTTGTCTTGCAATCAAAAATCAGCGAGCTAAAAAATCAATCATCCGTCGAGCTAATTAAAACCGATGTCGTGGAATTGGGGCGGACGATTGCGAAACTGAATGAATCCGTTAGTGATAAGTTGGAGCGAAGTAACGCGCAAGTTCAGACTTCCGTGCAGAAACAATTATCAGAAAGCGCGAAGTTGGTGGCTGACGTGACGCAGCGATTGGCAAAATTGGATGAGACCAATAAGCGTGTGGTCGATGTGGCGACCGATCTGAAAACCTTGCAAAACGTGTTACAAAATCCAAAGCAGCGTGGCGTTTTTGGGGAGTTTTATCTGGAAAGTGTGTTGGATAACGTTTTGCCAGCCAAGCAATATCAAATGCAATATCGCTTCAAGGACGGCGAAATTGTTGACGCGGTTATTTTTCTGGATAAGGGTCAAATATTGCCGGTGGACAGTAAGTTTTCTTTGGAGAATTACAATCGCATGATTAACGCCGAGACAAAATCTGAGCGCGAAATGTGGCTGAATAAAGTAAAGGCTGACCTTAAGGGGCGAATCGACGAAACTAGTAAATACATTCGTCCGCGTGAAAACACCATGGACTTTGCTTTTATGTTTATCCCTAGCGAATCTTTGTATTACGATCTTCTGATTAATAATGTCGGTCAGGGCGGTTCGAGTCGCGATTTAATTGAATATGCATTCCGAGATAAACGAGTGATTATTGTTAGCCCAACTAGTTTTCTGGCGTACCTGCAGACCGTTCTTCAAGGGCTTCGTAGTCTACAAATTGAGGAGCAAGCTAAAGACATCCAAGTTCGAGTTGGTCAATTGGGTGTTCACATTAAAAAGTTTGATGAGTTGATGGTGAAAATGGGCAAGAGTTTAAGTACGACTGTCGGTCATTATAACAATACATACAAGGAATTGGGGAAGATCGATAAGGATGTCGTGCGAATTTCTGGCGGTGATAACCAAGCACAGCCGGAGCTGATTGATAGGCCGACTCAGGAAGATTGATATAAAAAATACCCCGCCGATTAAGCGGGATATTTATTGTGAAGTTATAATCTATTCTTCGTCTTTGCTGCGATAATTGACGAGTAGAAATAGGTTACCGCCTAATGCTGCACCGATTAGGGTAGCGGCAATTACTTCCAGGCTAAAGCGTGAATAGCTTTTTTCGCCTTCAGCTGGCAATACTCCGTTGCTGCGTAGTTGAGAATCGGTTTTCTCCGTAACAGCCAAAGAAACTGCTGGGTTCAAAGTTGCGCCTGAGATGTAGATTTCGCGTGGGTAAGTGCGGCCGTTTTTCTCAGTTTGAGTAGTGCTTTGATCTTTTTGGATTTTTGCAATAGCAGTACTTTTAATGTACGAAGAGATTGAGCCAGATACGACAAGACCAATCATCAACGCCAAGCCAATTCCAAAAGCTTGACCAGCTGCTTTGATTTCTTTGCGCTGCAATACTGCGGCAACACCAAATACAAATACAGCGGTACCGACTAATTCCATCGCAAAGATGTTCCAAGAGAACGCAGTGAATTGGTCAAAGCTTAGGGCGAATCCGCCGTTTGTTAATGAGCCAACAAGTACGATAGCTGCCATTGCACCGAGGAATTGTGCTCCCCAGTAAAATGGTACGAGTACGGTTTTTAGCTTACGCATTGTCCATAGACCAAACGTGACAGCTGGGTTTACGTGTGCACCAGAAATGTTGCCGATAATTGCAACGATGAACATCAATGCAAAACCGACATACATCGATGACAAAATGTCTGATGCGAATAATGCGGCAAGTGTCAAAATGAATGTGCCGATAACTTCCGCAATAACGATGTTAATTAAATTGTTTGGTAATTTAGAATCTAGTTCGACACGCTTGCTTTTAGCGGTAGATTCAGTAACGACGTACTTGACGGTCGTTTTGGTTTCAGTTTTAGCGGCAGCGGTTTTCTTTTCTGCGGCTTTAACTGGGGCTTTCTTTGAAGTTTTCTTCGTAGCCATATTCCCTCCTTAAAGTAATATCACGACTATTATAACATAATTTGCTATACTGTAGTTATGGGATTATTTGTAAATCAGCAAGATCAGCGCAGTGAATTGCAAGAGCGAATTGCGGCGGAATTAAGAGAGAAAGCGAAGGCTTCGAGTTTGCAAGAAAAGGCAACTATGGACGGCGTCGACGACATAAGATATTTGGAAGGCACGAAACAGACGACGACTTTGGCGTGGGCGTGGATTTTAATTGCTATTATGGCTGGTGCGGTGATTGTAATGTTTTTAATGCAAGGACGATAAAATGGTTGACTTAGACGAATTGAGAAGAGAAATAGTTTTGGCGGTTTCGCAATCCAAATCTCCGCGTGAGTTTTTACGCGATCGACGACTTAGGGAATTGTACGAGCAAATCAAGTCATTGCCGCCAGTTGAGCGTGGTCCATTTGGTAAGCGAATTAACGAGTTGAAGCAGGCGATTGAACAGGCTATTGATGTGCGACTGGAAGAGCTGGAAAAAGTTGACTTGAAACCGATTGACGTTACGGCGCCGATGGATGCGAATTCGCCAAAGCCCGAACTTTTGCCGAGCGAACAAGGCACGATTCATCCGCTGAGCGCTGAAATTGAGCGCATTTCTGAGATCTTTAATCGCATGGGATTTGTCACGGAAGAGTCCAGAGAGATTGATGATCAATTCCATATGTTCGAGAGTCTGAATTTTCCAAAAGGTCATCCAGCGCGCGACGATTACGATACGTTTATGACCGAAGAGACTGATTCTAATGGCGATCGTTTGATTGCTCCGGCGCATACGTCGACTATGCAAAATCGCGTGTTGATGAAATATCGCGACAATTTGGAAAAAGGCGATGCTATTGCCGCTATCGTTCCTGATCGCGTTTTTCGCAACGAAGATTTGGACGCGCGCCACGAGCATACGTTTTATCAAGTCGAAGGTATGTACGTTTCGCGTCGGGTTAATGTTGGCAATTTGATTGCTACATTGCAAGAATTTTTGCAGGAATATTACGGCAAGAAACTTGACGTTCGCGTTAATCCATTTTACTTTCCGTTCACCGAGCCGAGTTTTGAATTTGCGTTAAGCTGTCCGTTTTGTGAAGGAAAAAATCCTGAATGTAAAGTTTGTTCTGGTGAAGGTTGGATTGAGCTATTGGGCTGCGGAATGATTCATCCGAACGTTCTTCGAGCGGCACAAATTGACCCGAATGAATATACAGGATTTGCTTTTGGTTGCGGAATCGACCGCTTGGTTATGATGAAGTATGGAATCGAAGATGTCCGTCATTTTGAAAGTGGCAAGTTGGACTTTTTGGAACAATTTTAAGCAATATGAAACTTCGACAGATTAAGGATTTTTTATGCAAGAATCGCCTTCAAGCGCTCTGCATTCTTAATGGTGTCGTTTTGGCTGTGGGCTTGATTATGGCGATGCTGCTTTCTGATGATACTCGGTGGACGAACTGGAGCTTGAGTAGATTGGGCGAAACCACCTCGAACCGCTTGTCTGCATTTTCGTTCAATTCGGGAGTGTTTTTATCTGGTTTGATTATGGCGACAATTGGGTTTTTTATGAATCGTGGTTATCTTAAACTTGGTCAAATTCGCTCTGCCCGAATATCTGGCTGGATACTTTCACTGTTTGCAATTTGTATGATAGGGGTGGCGCTTTGCCCGAACGATACAATGCATGCGGCGCATTTTGTTTTCTCGCGCGGCATCGTGATATTTATGGTGCTTTTGATGTTTCTTTTGCCATCGAGTTTGAGTTATTTAACTCATCGTGAGCGAATCTCATCTTTCAGTTTTCCGATTTTTGCGGCAATTATAGCGGCACAAGGTTACGCGATGGGCAAGTTTTGGTTTGTGATAGTAGAAGTTTTATTGGGGATTTTTGCGACTATGTGGCTAGTTCTGGTTTGCCGTAGAATGGAACTTAAATTGTCCGACCTGAAAACTTCATAAAATGCTATAATTACTTCAAGAGGGGTAATTATGAATCACACAATTTTTGACGACATCGTATAGCGGTAAGTTGGACTTTTTGGAACAGTTTTAAGGAGCTATTACACACGATAATAGTAGTAGCTCAAAAACTTGTAATAAAAGAGGCAGTTCTGTGTGCCGATAGAGAATTTGTTGCAGCGAGAGAGATCGCTAAAAAAGATAGGAGGAGGTAAAATGGATACACAACAATTTGACGCACTCATCATTGGTTTTGGCAAAGCTGGCAAAACATTGGCGGTAGCGCTGGCAAATGCGGGAAAAAAGGTAGCGCTAGTGGAGCGGTCGCCAAAGATGTATGGCGGCACCTGTATTAATATTGCTTGTATTCCTACTAAGGTGCTAGTCAATGCAGCCGAACATCATCAAAGTTTTGATGAGGCGATGGCACATAAGACAACAGTGGTAGCGCGGTTGAATGAGAAGAACTATCATATGCTTGCGGATCGTGAAACAGTGAGCGTCATTGAGGGTGAGGCATCGTTCGTAGATGATCGTACTGTGAAGGTTGTGGCGGGTAGCGACGAGCTAGTAGTTAGTGCACCGCAGATTTTTATTAACACCGGTGCGGAATCAATCATCCCAGATATTCCAGGTGTTGATAAGCCGTTTGTGTATACTAGTACTGAATTGCTGGATAGAATGACGCAGCCAAAACAGCTAGCTATCATTGGTGGCGGTTATATTGGGTTAGAATTTGCCTCAACTTATGCCAAACTTGGTACAAAAGTAACAGTATTTGAGAGGGGCGATGCTCTGCTTGCACGTGAAGATCCAGCAATTGCTCGGGCTGCTACTGAAGCATTGCAGGCACAGGGTATTGAGATTGTGTTTAGTGTGGATGTGACAGCGATTGAGGGTGAGTCTACTGCGACGATTCGCACAGTAAATCATGATGATTACGCTGGTTATGATGCGGTTTTGATGGCTACGGGCCGTCGCCCGGCAACGATGAGCTTGAATTTACCGGCTGCTGGTGTAGCGACGGATGAGCGCGGGGCAATTGTGGTTGATGAAACACTTCGCACTAGTCGGTCGCATATTTGGGCAATGGGCGATGTAACGGGCGGGCCACAATTTACCTATGCGTCGCTGGACGATTTTCGGATTGTGAGAAGCCAGTTGCTGGGTGACGGTCTGTACACTCGCGCCAAACAAAAAACCTTGCCGTACGCGGTCTTTATGCAAACGCCGCTAGGTCGGGTGGGTATGACAGAGGCTGAGGCGCGTGCGACGGGGCGCGAAATTATCGTAAAAGAGCTGCCTGCTATGGCGATTCCACGCCTGCATGTTGATAATGCTACAACAGGATTGCTGCGTGCGGTGATTGATGCAAACACTGAACAAATTTTGGGTGCTAGTTTATTGTGTCGTAACTCACCAGAAGTCATTAATATTATCAAAACTGTAATGGATAATGGCCTGCCATATACTGCGCTGCGTGACCAAATATTCACTCATCCAACGGTGAGTGAGGCATTAAACGATTTATTTGCATAAAGGAGTAATTATGAATCACACAATTTTTGACGACATCGTATCTGGAAAAATGAAATCTTGGAAAATTTGGGAAGATGAGAAATTCCTAGCATTTTTAACACCGTTTCCGAATACGCCAGGTTTTACTGTGGTGATTCCGAAGCAGAATCCGGGCTATTACGTATTTTCTTTGGACGATAATTTATATTCCGAAATGATGCTGGCGGTGAAAAAAGTTGCTGGTATTTTGGAAAAAGCGTTTGACACTCCACGGGTAGCGCTGATTTTTGAGGGCACGGGCGTGGCGCATGTGCACGCCAAATTGATGCCGCTTCATGGCGATTTGGCAAAGGGAATTGGTTCGCCAGTGTCACACGAGCAGGCATTTTATGAGAAATATCCTGGCTGGCTAACCACGGCTGACGGTCCGAAAATGGACGACGCTCAATTGGATGAAATTCAGGCGCGAATTTTGGCCGTGCAAGGTAAATAGGATAGCTAGTTCGCCTCTAATTTTACGTCTTTTCCTTCGTACATATCCAAATAGAACGGATATAATTTGTCGGCGTGCTTTTTAACCTCGTCTTGGTTTAAGGCTACAATGTCGTGACCGATGCCAAATGAGGCCGGAATTGAATAATATTGGAATTTGGCGCCAGAAGCTGCAGCCATTTGCTTAGGTATGTTGACCGCGAGATTTTTATCAATTGCGGTGTCGTTTTCGCTCGTTACAACCCCGACGTATTTTAATCCTGGAGCTTTTAGGTCGGATTTATAGTTCTTGGCGATTATTATATATTTTCCAAGAGCGCGATATGACAAATTGCTACCCGTGAACGAATCTGGAAGAATATTTCGTCCGTAAAGATTTCGTAAAAGCGGGATTTTCCAGGAAGGAGTTTCTGACGCTGAAGGTTGATAAAAAGGTGATAGAAGTAGCGCTCGTGATATGGTTTGGCTGTTGTATTGCGTAACCCAAGTCGCCATATTTGCGCCGCCAGAAAGTCCTACAACTCCCGTTTCATCACCCAAACCGCTAATTATGCTGGTGCTGGAGTTCATAAATTGTGCCATTGCTGGAATAGTGATTTCTCCGTGTCGTTTGTTATCTGTCAGACCGTGGCTGGGGACGCGGGGAATATAGACGTTATAGCCGGCATTGAAAAAGGTGTCGCCCAAGTCTGCGAATTGCTGTGGGCATGCGCTTACACCGTGAATCATCATGACGGCTTTGGCGGTTTTTTTGCCGTGGGTTTTAATAATTGATCGGCACTCTGGTCTAACGTCGGTATTTGAAGTGTCTTCACTAACAGTACGATTTGCAGCGGCGATGGCGTCGTTGTAGCTCAATTTCTCAGAGCTTGAAGATTGCAATTGCTTGGATGTTGCCGGCCAAAAGAAGGCTGCGGCGACTAGCAAGGCGGTTATAATGACAATTGAGCAGACTACCCAAATAGTAATTTTTATGATGCGATTTTTTCGTGAAGTATTCATGAGTATATTATATTGGTTGCGAGTGGAGTTGTGAAGTTTTGTGGCAATCTTCTTAATAGCCCATACAAATATCCCGATAAGGTCGCGTAACAATCTCCATTGGATCCAGGCCGAGTTTGGCTTCAATTTCACTAATTGTCATCAGTGCACTGACCCCATCATATGATAAAACCTCAACTTCTACGAAAGTTCCGGCGTCTTTGATTTCGTCGATGGCTACCGTTGCTTGCGGAAAGTCAGAGGACTGAAACGAGCGACGATATTTGTTGACCTCAACCAGTTGCACCATACCGAGGTTTGCTAGCAGCTGCTTGGCGGTTGCCGCATCTTCGGGTTGAATTGGCAGGTTTGTCTCGGGCTTAATGATTACATTATTTTCCGTATGCGTCGCAGTGGTCGTTGCTGGCTTATATGTTATCTCAGCAAAACTATCACGCTGGCGAATCCGCAAGCATTCAACCGTCTGCATAAAGTCGATATCAGGACGAGAATAATACGTATCAATTTCGCGAAGATTACTCTTTAGCTCAAAACCGATGTTTTGCAGCCGCCCGATTAGCTCTTCAATATTGCCCGTTAGCTGGCGTTTGCGTTCGATTTCTAGTAGCTTTTTGGTCATTTGATAGCCTTTCTTATGGAAGCGTAGATATTTGAATATTTATTTATATGATGGTTTAATTATAGCAAGAAAGGCAAATAATTTTATGACCACAC
Organism: uncultured Candidatus Saccharibacteria bacterium; assembly: GCA_963539815.1. Classification (GTDB taxonomy): domain Bacteria; phylum Patescibacteriota; class Saccharimonadia; order Saccharimonadales; family Saccharimonadaceae; genus Nanosynbacter. Next base: position 24,181 of record CAUTMO010000005.1, read on the forward strand.
ACCAATTAAAATTGGCGACTGAGCCGTTTAATGCTATTATTTCTGGCAATAAGACTATCGAGTCGCGATTATATGACGCCAAACGACAGAAAATCCAGATTGGGGATCGGATTATTTTTACAAATAGAGATAATTCCGAGCAAACTGTTACCGCTGAGGTTGTTGGTTTGCTTAGATGCGCGACATTTCGTGACTTATTTTCTCACAATAATCCGCGAAAGTTCGGCGGTGATAATGTCGAATGGTTAGAAAATCAAATTTCTGAATTTTATTCTCTCAGCGACCAGCTGGAAAATGGCGTGATAGGTATCGAATTTGAAATATTTTAATGATATAATAATGACCATCCTATCAGGCTACACTAAAAATCGTAGTCATCACAGGAAGGTGTACTATGACTGAAGTGCTGGTCAATGACATCATCGTACGCCCGGCAAGGGCGGACGATTTCGATTTCGTCGCAGATCTTATGATCCGGGCGCTCACACCGTTTTATGACGGTGACCACTATGCACACGCACGGCGTATCTTTGATGCGCACATGGCAGGCGGTGTTGACCACGTCGGCCAGTTCTCGGTCGGACAGCACATGTTCATCGCCGAGAGTGATGGACAACCCGTGGGCGTCATTCATGTTGTCAACAAAAAACAGGGGACTGTCAAGATCAGCCCTCTCATTGTTGACACGGCGTACCGAGGAAAGATGGGCGTCGGAAGTATGCTGCTTGAGTACGCCGAAGATTTCGCCCGAAGCCATGGTGCTCGGCAGATCTACTGCACTGTGGCAGAACCGAACAAAAAGGCGCTGGAATTCTTCATCCGGAAGGGCTTCCGCGTCACTGGCACGGCGAAGGACCACTACAAGATTGGCGTCGATGAGCATATGCTGTACAAGCAGCTCGTTGACGAGGCGGGGTTCTACTCGCCGAACATCTCTGTGGTTCCGTTTAACGAGAGTCAGCACGCTGACGGTGCGCGAGCTCTCATCCTGTCGCAGACGAGTGACGATTTCGAAGGAGTGGATGACAGTTGGGTTGACACCCTCTTCGCTGGCTACCGTCGTATGGAATCTGGCGACGTGAACGTCAAGTTCAAGATCATCTTTGTCGCTGAATGCAACAGTCAGGTTGTTGGTGTCGTTGGTGCGACCCCGAAGAAGGGTCAGCCTATCAAGCTGATGCCTTTGGTGGCCTCATCGGAGGCTGCGTTCGAGGCGCTTGTCACTGATTTGCAGGGACTGCTGGAGGACTATGGTCGCAAGCTGTACGTCCACCTGGTCCCTGAGCCGTGGCAGGTCGTCTGTCTCCAGCGTCACGGCTGGAGCCTGGAGGGCGTGTTCCCGGGAGGATATGCACCTGCCAGCGTCGTTCAGCAGTGGGGAATCAGTCTCAATAAGGAAGGAGTGCCTATGCGTAAGATGCGCATCAAGCGTCCATACTACGACGCAATCATGTCCGGCAAGAAGACTCTCGAGGTGAGAGTCGGCTATAACAGCATCAAGCGGCTGAAGGCTGGTGAGCTGCTACAGCTCGAGACCGGTCACACGTCGGGCGTAGTGCGGATCAAGTCGATCCGTATTTACCGTAGCTTTGTCGACATGCTGGCGGCTGAGCCGTGGCAGCAGATCGTGCCGCAGGCAGAGAGCGAGAGGGAGGCTCTCCGCCTCCTTCGTAAGATCTACCCTGACCACAAGGAGAACCTTGGTGTTCACGTCATCGAGGTTCAAAAGTAGGACAACGAGAGAGGTGCGCATCCTCTAAGCTGGAGAAATCCATCTGAACAAATGCGAGTGACTTGGGCTAGTGTCACTGGTATCTGACTTAAGATACCGAACAGGCTATACTGTCTTTAATGAAAACACTAAAGATGAATTATTTGAAGAAATCGGTCGAGTTTGGGTTGATATTTATTGTTGAGAATAATACACAGGATATCGCGTAATAAATCAAATAACACAATCGTCCTAGTGTTATCGGCATATCACATGTCTAGACCCGTATCTATTGTGTATGCTAAAATAAAACCACAAATAACATCCGCGCGCCGTTTCGCAGCAAGAGGATGTTTATAATCTGAAGGAGGTGACTTTTATTAAATCCATCATCTGTAAAGACGTCTTCGGCAATCAATACACCGTTCCTGTTGACGAACTAAATATTCGCGTCGGCGTGTACGCGGTTATTATTGAGGATAATAAGATCCTTTTAACTCGGCAATGGGACGGCTATAGCCTAATTGGCGGCGGCGTCGAGAAGGGCGAAACGATTGAGGAATCGATTGTCCGTGAAGTCAAGGAAGAAACTGGACTGACTATCACACCAGATAGAATCATTCACCAAGCAACTACTTTCTTCAAGCGTAACGCTGAGTCGCAAGCTAACCAGTCAATTCAACTGTACTTCACCCACAGCCAGCTGCACGGGCAAATCAATAATGACAACATAACCGACAGTGAGAAGACTTATACTAACGGCACGCCAGAATGGGTCGATCTGGGTGAGATTGATAACATAAATTTCCGTCACAGCGTGGATCTAAAAACAATTATACAGGCGTATATTTCGCAATCTCGCACCCGCTAATAGACGAATAATAATGAAACTATCCAAACCCGTCATCCTCACTGGCGGATAATTATATTCAAGGAGTCTACTATGGCGAGGGTAATTATGCTATAGCCCAGATATATCCGGAGATCAAGAGGGTATCATAAGGCTTGCTATAGGGGCAGTAAGAATATTGGGAAGATTTATCTTAATCAAAAAAGAGCGCCAGAAGTTTGCTCGTAGTGTGGGAAAGTATGTCGGACAAATCAAGTCTCGGATAAATGCTTTAAATAATCAATAACATCTATATAATAAGGATCTGCGCCCTCTGGAATATTAGTATCTAACAATTCCGATAACGTCATCCAACGGTATTTTTTATGTTCCCAGCTCAATTTAACAGAAATGCCAGCCTCAGTCTTATCTATGACTATCTCAAAAAGTACATGTCTTGTGTTTTTGTACTGCTTAACAAATAGCTTTTTTAAGTCATTTGGATATATACATATGCCAGTTTCTTCCTGTACTTCTCGCGCGGTCGCCATCCTGGAGGTTTCTTCAGATTCTACTTCTCCTCCAGGAAGATCAAGATGCCCAGGGAAATTAGGGTGTGTATCTCCCCTATAAAGCAGTAGATATTTACCATTTTTATTCTTAATAAGCGCTTTTGATACTGTTTTAACCACATTTCAATTGTAATGAAGAGACAATATTTGATCAATGTTGATGTACTGTGAATAATGAAAAGCGCCAAAAATCAACTTGGAGAGGAAGTCACTTTTACGAATCGAGAAAACACCAGTCAGAAAGTCGCTGTAAAAGTGGTTGGTTTATTGCGTTACTAAACCCTTCATGACCTTTTCATTCATAATAATCCTGCAAAATTTGGCGGCGTTAATATTTCCTCTTCAGAATCTTTTCTCTGCTAGAAAATCAGCTAGAGCTAATAATCCAGGATTATCGTCGCCTTTACTTGTTTTAGGATTGTGTTCATGCTTGCGACGTTTATAGTTTTCGCTAGGTCATTTCTGGATAGTGGCGTAGCGGTTTGTTGATAAAAATATATGGGCGCTGAAATATAAAATGGGTCAGACGTGAAAGCTTCGGCAAGGTTTCTTAGGTCGGTTGCGTGCGAGGATATGTTAAAGCTTTGTAAATATGTCTGTATAGTTTCACTTGAGCTCAGTCGAGCAAGGTCTGTGTTTTTTACGGTGTAGGTTTGGCTGGTGTAATTGCCGTCATAGTACGCTATAAACTGTCCGGAGCTGGACGGGTAGGATGAGATTTTATCGAAACAAATGTCGCGCACTAGGTCTAAAAGTATTGGGTATGTGCAGAAAAATGCGGCAGTCAATTCATCGCTGGCATCGGCAATTTCTATATCAATCTTAACGTCTGTAAAATCCTTCGGACTATGGCTGATTTTAAGAGGAGAAATCTTAGATTTTGGGTGTGAATTGCTGGGAATGGTTTTTTGACTATCGATAAAATATTTTTGACAAAGAGCGAGCTGTTCTTGTAGTAGTGTCATGTCTGTTATATCAATGTTGGATTGCATCTCGGCTTCTATGTGTGAGATGGACTGTTGAATAAGAGACTCTTCAAAAGGTGTAATATCGTTGATGATTTCTTCAAATAATGTATTAGACTCGCTTGTGAATAGTGCGGACGTAAAAAATACGCTTGATTCACTAGTCGTGCCATCCAATTTTCCAACGAAAGCCCGGTTACCGCCAATTTTTTCCGATTCCTTTAAGAATCGCCTAATAATCAGATGCTCAAACAAGTGGCACGTGTCGTGGTCTGCTGGTAAAGAATATGCTGAATGCAAGTTGTGGATCATGAGTTTATTATATCAGTATGGAAATTAGCCTAAATCTTATAAGCTTGGTGGCGTGTTCATACGAAGAAAAGCTTTATTCATCATAGTCAAACAAGCTTCCAGCTCCCGCTGCTTTATATAAAGCATCTATCGCTAAGAGTATATCATTCTGAAGTGCTGGTTGGTTGTCAATATTCTTATCATAAAAATCCCGCAATGACTTCGGATAGTGTTCGTCGGGCGCGTCGTACAGGAACGTATCCTGCAGTAGCTTCTTCTGCTCGGGCGAAATATCATTAAAAAACTCTGGGTGAAAATCATAAAACCATTCTAGACGAGTTTGTAGTTCTAGATATCTATCGTAATTCATAGCTATATTATAATTCAGGGAATGACCCCTCTCCAAGTGTGAAGAGAAGATGCCCTTGGGAATTATATCCCGTTTGTTCAAGGACGGCTGTATTTTATCCTAGAACAGTTTTTGCCGTGATTATTCGTAGTTTTCTAAGGTCGATTACTTGATAGTAAAATGATATAATTATATCAGTATGAAAGTTAGCTTAAATCTTATAAAACAATTGATTAATTTTGAGTTGCCGCCAGTTGATGAGCTGGTGTCGCGGGTAAATCAGCAGCTTGGTGGTGTCGAGGAAGTAATTGATCTGAAAGCCAAATATGGTGGCGCGCGCATTGTGCGAGTTGTTGAGTGCGAAAAGCATCCGAATGCGGATCGTTTGAGCGTGACTAAAATTGACGATGGTGGCGTAGCGGACGTTCCAAGGGATGACAATGGTTATGTGCAAGTGGTTTGCGGTGCGCCGAATGTTCATGCTGATATGTGGGCAATTTGGTTGCCACCAAAAAGCACCGTCCCAGCAAGTTTTGATGACGCCGAGCCGTTCGTGCTGGATGCGCGACCGCTGCGTGGAATCTTAAGCCAGGGTATGCTGGCGGCGGCTGACGAGCTGGCGATTGGTACGGATCACGAGGGAATTATTGAGATCAATGAGCGTGATATTCCGGCTAGTGTTACACTTCAAGCTGGCGCGAGTTTTGCGGAAGTTTTTGGTCTGGACGATTACGTGCTGGAAATTGAAAATAAGATGTTTACACACAGACCGGATTGTTTTGGGCAACTCGGCGTGGCGCGCGAAATTGCTGGGATTTTTCATCAGCAGTTTAATAGTCCTGACTGGTATAATGCTATTCAAGAATTCGCAGATAGTGATGGCTTAGAGCTTGAAGTGTTTAATGAAGCTAATGAGCTTGCGCCCGCATTCTCTGCGATTGCTATAAAAAATGTAGATATTCATTCAAGCCCGTTGTGGTTGCAATGCCAATTAGTCGCAATGGGCGGAAAGCCAATTAACAATATTGTTGACGCAACGAATTATGTGATGTTTATGACGGCGCAGCCGACTCACGCTTATGATTATGACAAGTTGCGCGGGCATAAACTTGGCGTGCGAATGGCGCACGATGGCGAAAAAGTCGGTTTGCTTAATGGCAAGGAATATGAATTGACGGCTGACGATATTGTCATTGCTGATGGCGAAGGTGTGATTGGGCTAGCTGGAATTATGGGCGGCGCTGATACTGAAGTTTCGGCTGAAACGAAGAATATTGTCCTTGAATGTGCCAATTTTGACATGTACGCGCTACGTCGCACAGCTATGCGCCACGGAATTTTCACCGACGCTCTGACTAGGTTTAATAAGGGACAGTCGCCAGCACAAATTGACCCTGTCTTAAAATGGTTAATTGGTATGGTTGGTGGTGAGCAAGCTAGTCCTATGTTATTTAAGAATCATTCTTCATTGCGACAAGTGTTGGTCGATGGTAAGCACTGGCACGGTGGATTGTTGATTCCTAAAAGGTTTGTCGAAGAACGTCTGGGTGTTGACTTTGCCGAGAATGAGATTGAAGCACTACTAAAGAATGTTGAATTTATCGTTGACGATGGTGATAAATATGGCGAAGCTGGCGTGATGGTTTATAGTCCATTTTGGCGAACAGATATTGAGCTTCCTGAGGATATCGTTGAGGAGGTTGGACGATTATACGGTTTTGATAGATTGCCGCGTCATTTGCCAGAGCGAAGCATCAAGCCTGCGCCGAAGAATGAGCGTCGTGAATTGAAACAGAGAATTCGCCAAAGTTTGTCGCGAGCTGGAGCAAACGAAGTTTTGACGTATAGCTTTGTTCATGAGCGAGTTTTGAAAAATTCTGAGCAAGATCCGAGCCGTGCGTATCGCTTGAGTAATGCGCTTAGTCCAGACTTGCAATATTACCGAATTAGCATTTTGCCGAGTTTACTAGATAAAGTTCACGCCAATATAAAATCTGGACATGACGAATTTATGCTGTTTGAAATTGGCAAAATTCACGATAAGAAATTAGGGTTTAACGATGAGAATTTGCCGATTGAAAAGACTTTCATTGACGGAGTTTATGCGAATAAAAAACCTCAAATTGGCGCGCCGTTTTACAAGGTGAGGAAAATTGCTGAAAGGCTGATGAAAGATTTGAGCATTGAGGTTGATTTTGTGAAGATTACGGAATCTGACAGCGATGTTCCGGCACCGTTTGATGCGAAACGCAGCGCTTGGATTGTGGCGAAGAACGGTGACAATCTGGGGATTGTTGGCGAGCTGGTTCAGTCTGCTCGACGCAACTTCAAATTGCCAGATTACACGGCGGCGTTTTCTATTGACATTGAAAAATTGCAGGAAAATCTGAGTAAAAATCAGGGCTATAATTACCAGCCGTTAAGTCGTTTTCCATCGACTGCCAGGGACATTTCATTGAAAATGGATTCGAATGTTGATTATGCGAAGGTTTATGCTTGCGCTGAAGAAGTTGCGAAAAAACACGGTGAGCTGCAAATTAGTATAACGCCGATTGCGATATATCAGCCAAAAAATGACGATTCGACAAAAACTGTAACTTTGAATGTAAAGTTTACAAGCGCCGAGCGGACGCTGGAAGATAAAGACATTGCGCCGATTATTGAGGAGATTGCAGCGATGGCTGCGGAAGAATTCGACGCCGCTCAGGTTTAATGTGATTTGTTGCGCTTGATAAAAATTGCTATAATTGAAAGGTAAATAAAGGAGGAATATGGCAACTACAAAAGGCCAGAGAATAGGTATTTGGGTTATTGCCGGCATGATGTTTTTGGGGACTGTTGGCGGATTTGTCGCTATGATGGTAGCGCCTGGAAATGAAGCCAAAGACCAAGCCGCGTTTAAGAAAGCTCAGGATGAATACACCAAGGCTACTGACGAGCGAAAAAAGAAAGTAGAGGCTCAGGCTAATGAATTGAGCCAAAAATATTACGGCAAGTTTTCTGAGTTTAGCTCACGAGTTGGTGCGTTTGAAGCTGGTGATGTGAAAGAGCTTGTTAAGGAAGATTTGGTTGAGGGCGAAGGCGCCGAAGTTAAGGACGACACCAAATTGGCTGTTTATTACATTGGCTGGAATGCTAAGGGTGAGATTTTCGATCAATCAATCGCTGACGGCAAATTGAAAGCTCCGCTCAATATGAATGGCCCGGCAAATACTGCAGTCATTCAGGGTTGGAAAGAGGGTTTGATTGGTATGAAAATTGGCGGCGTGCGTGAATTAACAATCCCGGCCAATAAGGCTTACGGCGATAAAGCTCAGGGTGATAAAATTCCTGCAAATTCTCCACTTAAGTTCGTGGTGATGGCTGTTGAAAAGCCGGCTGATATTCCAGAGCCAGAAATGCCAGAAGTGATGAAGCAATATTATCGATCGCGAGGTTTCAATGTCTAAAGATGTTATTATTGTTGGCGCTGGTCCAAGCGCGTTAACGGCGGCAATTTACTTGTCGCGCGAAGATGTTGACACGACGTTATATGAGCGTGGCGTGGTCGGCGGAATGGCGGCGATTACTGATCAAATTGACAATTATCCTGGATTTGCTGAAGGTGTTACTGGAATGAAGTTGGCGTCTGAATTGCAACAACAGGCGGAGCGATTTGGTGCGAAGATTGAGTATGGTGACGTGACAGAATTGAAGCAAGTTGATGGCGAATTGGAGCTGACAATTGACGGTCAATCTGTCCGCGCGAAGTCAGTTTTGCTGGCGACTGGCTCGAATCACCGCAAATTAGGCGTTCCGGGCGAAGACGAATTATATGGTCGAGGCGTGCATTACTGTGCGACTTGCGACGGCGCGTTTTATCGTGATAAGAATCTAATCGTTGTCGGTGGCGGAAACTCAGCAGTGCAAGAAGCGATATTTTTGACGCGATACGCTAGCCATATTGATCTGTTGGTTCGCAGTAAATTGCGTGCTAGTGACATTTTGCAAAAAGATTTGCAGAAGTATGTCGATGATGGAAAAATTACCGTTCACATCGGCGCAACGACTGATGAAATTATTGTCAAGGACGATAAATTTTACGGCGTTAAATCGACCCAAAACGGCGAGCAGAAAGAATTTACTGCTGACGGATTATTCGTATTTATCGGGCTAATTCCGAACACGCAATTCCTGACAAATTCGGACGTTGAGTTGGATTTAGGCGGACACATCATTACTGACGAACACCTGCACACTAATATTCCTGGTGTTTTTGCTTCTGGCGATGTGCGCTCGGGGGCAACTATGCAAATCGCTTCGGCGGTTGGTGAAGGTGCGGTGGCGGCGCTGCAGATTCGTGAATATTTACAAGAAAAAGCCAGAGAGGAGTAAAAAATGGCAGATTTTAATCAAATTTTAACACCTGGTGATGTCGAAAATGGCATCGTGAATGTAGTTGTTGAGATTCCACAGGGATCAAGTCATAAAATTGAGTGGAACCGCGAGCTTGCAGTGATGCAGTTGGACCGTGTTGAGCCAGCTATTTTCGCAAAGCCAACAAACTACGGTTTCATTCCGCAGACTTTGGATGAAGATGGCGACGAATTGGACGCGCTAATTATCACCGACGAACCGCTGACAACCGGTATTTTTATGGAAGCAAAAGTTATCGGCGTGTTGGAATTTGTTGACGACAATGAAGTTGACGACAAGGTTATCGTTGTGCCAGCCGACGACCGAAACACTGGCAACGCAATCAACTCACTAGAAGACCTACCTCCACAATTGTTGAAGCAAATTGAGCACCACTTCAATCACTACAAGGATTTGAAGAAGCCTGGTTCAACAGTAGTCAAGGGATTCGGCAACGTAGAAAGAGCAAAGCAGATTATCCGCGAGTCAATTACTCGTTGGAACGAAAAATAAATCGCGTTTGATTGTTGATAAAATCTGGGAGACTGGCGAGCGTTACTTGTGTCGGAAGAACGAGGAAACGCCGCCAGTTAATTGTTGTAGGATGCCGTTTGAGCGGGATAATTGTAAGCGCAATTTATCTTTGGCGTGTGGCGTAATTATGACGTCTCGCCAATCTGGTTTTGGACGAGCGGATTTGCTTGTTAAAACTTCAATTGTGTCGCCGTGCTGTAATTTGTAATTGAACGGCTTCATTACGCCATTGATCTTAAATCCGCTTGCGCGCGCTGCGATATCGGAGTGAATTCGGTAGGCATAATCCAGGGGAAACGCTCCGCGAGGCAAATCATAAATGTCGCCCTTTGGTGAGTACACGAAAATCCTGTCAGAAAACAGCTTCATTCGGAATTTGTTGGAGTCGAATCGCTTTCCTTCGCTAATTAAAGCGGCGGCTTCTTGAAGCTCGCGAATCCACGATAAATCAGCTGGCATAGTTCCGATTTTTCCTTTTTTATAGGCGTCGGTCAATTTTTGCTCATTATAATGGAAGCTGGCGGCCAAACCACGCTCGGCGTATTCGTGCATTTCTTTGGTTCGGATCTGGAACTCGACAATTTGTCCGCTCGGAGTTTGCACGGTTGTGTGCAGACTTTGATAGCCATTTGGCTTTGGATTGGCAACGTAATCTTTAATCCTCTCGTACATCGGCTGATACATATCATGTAAAATCCCCAGAACCAAATATCCAGTTGATAAATCATCAACAATTATCCTTAGGGCAATCAAATCATAAATCTTATCAATATCGCCAACTTTGTCCAATTTCTTAAACAGACTATAAACGCTCTTAACACGCCCGTCCATCTGAAAAACTAGCTTTTCCGCTTTCAGCCGCGCTTCAACTTCGCGGCGAACGTGATCCAATTTTCGTTGCGACTTTTTCAGTCGACTGTCCATCAAATTTTTGGTTTCTTGAAAAGCTTTCGGCATCAAATATCTAAAACTCAGCTCTTCCAATTGAACGCGAACTCGACCCATATTCAGACGGTCGGCCAGCGGCGCAAAAACCTCAATTGTTTCTCTGGCGATTTTTTTCTGCTTTTCTGGCGTCATAAATTGCAGTGTTCGCATATTATGTAGGCGGTCGGCTAGCTTGATAATTATCACGCGCACGTCTTCGCCCACGGCAATCATCAACTTGGTCAAATTGTCCTTCGTGTGCGGTAAATAACTATCCAAATTTCGCATCCCGGCGCGAGCTTGTGAAACTTTAGTTACGCCATCCACCAGAAACGCCACATCGCGTCCAAACAAACTTTCCAAATCGTCTAAAGTTGCGTCGGTATCTTCGACTGTGTCGTGCAGAACTCCCGCCACGACCGTATCAATATCCATGCCCCATTCAATCAGAATTCCCGCCACCGCCAATGGGTGATTGATATAAGGTTCGCCACTTTTGCGCTTTTGTCCGGCATGCTTTTCCGTGGCGTAATCGATTGCGCTCGCTAAAACCAATACTGGCACTTCGTCGTATTTTTGCTTAGCAATTGACAATAACTCTTCGCGCGTCATGTTTATATTATACAACTTTGTAGTATAATTAAGAAAAGCTAAAGCGAAAATATCTAACAGGGAGGGCGATATGGCTGTAACGAGAATAGCAATTAACGGCTTCGGGCGAATCGGACGCAATGCGTTTAAGATTGCTAACGAGCGAAGCGACTTGGAAATTGTTGCGATCAATGATTTGACTGACACGAAAACTTTGGCGTATTTGTTGAAGCATGATAGTAATTACGGCGAGTACGGACGTCAAGTTGATTTTACGGAAAACGAGCTGATTATTGAAGGTAAGTCGGTTAAGGTGCTGGCTGAGAAAGATCCAGAAAATCTGCCGTGGCGAGATTTGGGAATTGATGTGGTGATTGAATCGACAGGATTTTTCACCGATAAAGATGGCGCGGGCAAGCATTTAACGGCTGGCGCAAAGCGTGTGGTTATCAGTGGTCCGACGAAGTCTGAGGGAGTCGATACGATTGTTTTGGGAACTAACGATGACAAGGTAAAAAACGCGACGCCGATCGTGTCTAATGCCAGTTGTACGACCAATTCTCTGGGCGCGGTTATGGCGATTTTGGACGCGGAGTTTGGCGTTGAAAAGTCAATGCTAACGACGGTGCATAGTTATACGGCTAGCCAAAAACTTCAGGATGCGCCATCCAAGGATCTTAGAGAAGGTCGCAACGCCGCCGAAAACATTGTCCCGACTACGACTGGCGCCGCAATTGCTGTAACTAAAACCTTGCCGCAATTAACCGGAAAATTTGACGGACTCAGCGTGCGCGTACCGACTCCAGTGGTGTCGCTTAGCGACGTGACGGCGCTTCTCAGGAAAGATGTGACTGTCGAGCAGGTAAATGACGCGTTCAAAAAAGCCGCCCAGAGTAATTTCTATCAAGGCATTTTGGGTGTTTCTGAGGAGCCTTTGGTGAGCCGCGACTTCATTGGCAATTCATATTCTGGGATTGTCGATCTTCCGTTGACGAAGGTAGTTGGTGGCAATTTGATCAAGGTTATGGTCTGGTACGATAATGAATGGGGCTATTCTAATCGCTTGGTCGAGTTGGTAGCAGATGTCGGATACTATCTTAAACGTAGCGAATAACTACACATAATTTCCTATGAAAATAGCCCGCCGGAAACGTGCTCAAACTGAAACTGGATAATTCAACCCAGGAAACGCGGAAATTGCGTTTCAATTCAGATTGAATTAGTTTTCAGCGAGCTATTTTCGTGCGGGCGTTCGCCCCTACTTGTTGCTCCTCGCTTGCAGCAGGATAGCTAACAGGAAGATCGTAAAGACAATCCCAAAGCTCCACCAGAATGACAGAGCTGGAATCTGGGTAAAGCTGAGGCCGTGTAGGGCTCCGGTCAGGAATACCAAACTCCAGGAGATCATCGAGATCATGATCACACAAAACGCCACACTGATGGCCACCGTCGCGGCCACCAGCAGAAATGACAAGCATTTCTTCATTTTTTTTCACCTCCTCTCAAAAGGTGAGCTCAAAGCTAAAGGGCGACTTTCGCCCTAAAACTCTGAGCAAAAGTTAATCTACTTATATCACACCAGTTATAAAATGTCAATACTCTTTGTCAAATAGCTACATCCTACCTCTGATAAAATACCTAACTTTCCCTTGCAAAAATCACCGAAAATGCTTATACTAAAATTATGAAAATCTACCTCGGATCTGATCATCGCGGCTTTATGTTGAAGGAAAAAGTTTTTGCCTATTTGGCTAAGAATGGCTATGACGTTCAAGACGTTGGCGGTGTAGAATTAAATCCTGATGACGATTTTCCGCAATTTGCACAGGCGGCGGCGTTGAAGGTCATTGGTGATGATAGTAAAGATCCGCGCGCGATATTAATTTGTGGTGGCGGTCAAGGAATGTGTATGGCGGCCAACCGATTCAAAGGAATTCGTGCCAGCGTGATTTGGGATGCTTTCGAGGCGAAAATGACGCGCCAAGATAACGACTCAAATGTTCTATGTTTGCCAGCGCGAGTTTTGGAAGACAACGAATCGGCGTGGAAAGGAATTGTGGAAACGTGGCTAAACACTCCTTACGCGAATGCTCCGCGGTTTAATAGGCGTAATGCGCAGTTGGATGAATTGTCATGAGCAGTTCTGTAATCGCACCAGCAATTTTGGCAGAAAATGCCGAACAATATAAAGAACAAGTTGATAAAATAACGGGTTTTGCTGAGCGTGTGCATATTGACATTTCTGATGGTGAATTTGCTCCGACATTGACAGTTGGCATTCCTGAATTGTGGGCGCCAGAGGGTTGGACGATTGATATTCATGCGATGGTTAATGATGTTGCTGAGTATGTTCCGAAGTTGATTGCCTTAAGACCGCATATGATTATTATTCATGCGGAGGCGACGGGAGATGTGAAGACTGCGCTTATGCAGATTCGTCAAGCTGGGATTATGGCGGGGCTGGCGCTATTAAAACCGACAGTTCCGCGAACGGTTGAGGAATTGATAAAAATAGCAGATCATGTGATGATTTTTAGCGGTGAACTGGGGCGATTTGGCGGAACTGCTAGTTTGATGCAACTAGAAAAAATACGACTTATTAAAGCTATTAATCCTAGCGTTGAAATCGGCTGGGACGGTGGAGTGGCGGTAGATAATGCGTATAGTTTGGTTCAGGGCGGTGTTAACGTTCTGAACGTTGGCGGCGTTATTCAGAAATCGTCAGATCCGCGCACCATTTTCTCCAGATTGCAGCAGGAGATTAATAAAACGAGCGTGCTTTAATGAATGTCGACCAAATAACGAAATTGAAGAAAATATCGCAACAATTACGAAAGTCTGTTATTCGTGAGCTATCTGAAGCTGGCTCGGGTCATTCGGCTGGCTGTTTGGGGTTCGCTGATGTTATGGCGGTTTTGTATTTTCATGCCATGCTACTAGATCCTGAGAATCCTAATTGGGAAGATCGGGATATTTTCGTGATGAGCAACGGTCATTATGCGCCGCTTTTATATGCCACGCTGGCGGAGCGGGGATTTTTCGACAAAAAAGAGCTGGCTAATTTGCGAAAATTTGGTTCCAAGCTTCAAGGTCATCCGGAACGCGGCAGTTTACCGGGAATTGAAACGACTAGCGGTCCTCTGGGCTGCGGCCTGAGTCAAGCGGCTGGTATGGCATACTCATTGCAATATTTGGGCGGCAATTCTGAGCGATTCGTTTACTGCAGTTTGGGTGATGGCGAGCTGGATGAAGGGAATATTTGGGAAGCGGCGATGTTTGCGAAAAAATATGATCTGGCGAATTTGATTGCGATTGTTGATAGAAATAATATTCAGATTGGTGGTGATACGGAAAAGGTGATGCCGCTAGGGGATTTGGCGGACAAATGGCGAAGTTTTGGCTGGGATGCGCAGGAGATTGACGGACATAATTATTCGGCAATAATTCAGGCGATTGATAAGGCGAAGAATTCTCGGCAGCCGAGCGTAATAATTGCGCATACAATTCCTGGTCGTGGCGTTGATTTTATGGAATATGATTACCGTTGGCATGGAAAATCTCCAAACGCCGAGGAAGCGGAGCGGGCGCTTGCTCAATTGAGTGAAGGAGGGGGCGAATGAGTTTCTTAATGGAGAATTGGCAGAATTCGGAGCTTGCGGCAATTCGGATGGGTTTTGGCGAAGGCTTGGTGGATATTGCGAAGAAAAATAATTTGGTGGTGGCGCTGAGTGCGGATTTAATGGAGAGTGTTGGCTTTGGCAAGTTTTACGAGGAAATCGGGAAACCGCGGGCAATTGAAGTTGGCGTGGCGGAGCAGAATTTGGTTACCGTGGCGTCTGGGCTGGCGGCTATGGGAAATATTCCGTTTGCGGCCAGTTATGCGGCGTTTAGTCCGGGTCGCAATTGGGAGCAGATTCGAACGACTATTTGCCTGAACAATCAGCCAGTTAAGCTGGTGGGTTCTCATGCTGGGCTTAATGTTGGTCCGGACGGTGCGACGCATCAAATGCTGGAAGATATTGCGCTGATGCGAAGCTTGCCTAATATGGTGGTTTTGGCGCCCGGTGATGCTAATGAAGCCAAACTGATCGCGGCGGCAATGGCTGGAGATAAACGCCCGAATTACGTAAGATTGCCAAGAGAAAAAACACCGCTATTCCTGAATCAATCTACTTTTGAGATTGGAAAAAGCTATACGTTGAGGTGCGGCAAAGATGTTGCTTTGTTTGGAACTGGCGTGATGACTTATCAATTACTGTTGGCGGCGGAAAAGCTCGCGAATGAATATGACATTCAGGCGGAAGTGATTCATTTTCCGACGATTAAGCCGTTGGACGAGGACGCTGTGCTTGACGCGGCTCAAAAATGCCAAGCCGTCATTACAGCGGAAGAAGGGCAGGTCGCTGGTGGATTTGGCTCAAGCGTGGCAGAAGTTCTTAGTGAGAATTTGCCTGTGAAGATGAAACGAATTGGTATCAATGACACGTTTGGCGAGTCGGGCAAAATGTCTGAATTGTGGAAAAAGCACGGTTTGGATGTCGATTCAATTGTTTGTAGTGTTGTCAATTTTCTCCAGTAAAAAGCCCGCCAGGAGCTACTGCCAAGATCTAATTAAAGACCTCAAAGCAAGTAGTCCTGACGGGTGTGCGCTCATCTACGGTGTTGTTGTTGCCTCCGCCGTTGTTGTTGGACCATCCCATAGATGATCGAAGGAATTGAGACGCTAGCCAGCGCGAATAGCGCGCCTTCGGGCAGTCCGTAGGCTTTGACAATGTAAATGAGCGTCGCCCACCAGATTGCGCACGCGATCAAGATGATCAAGATGAAAATATCAAGCATGAACTTGACTGTTCTTGCGACGGGACTCATTTTTCCTCCTTGCGAAGCGCTCAAGACCAAAGGGCTCTTCCGCCCTAAGACAAAGCCTCGAGCAAAAGCCATTTTATGTTACCACTAAAACAACATAATGTCAATTCTCTTGGCATAGCGGGCGGTAATTGATATAATTACCATAAGTATTTTAGGGGGCAGTATGGGATTATCGATTTCAGAGATTCGGAAAAACACGACGCGGGCGCGTCATTTAATGCAGCGAACACGAGCGCAACGTTTTGCGGTTGGGGCGTTTAATATTGACAATCAAGAGACGTTGATTGCGGTGGCACGCGCGGCGCAAAAGCTTCAATCGCCAGTGTTGGTTGAGGTTTCTGATGCCGAAGTGAAGGCTATGGGCCTAGAGAACGTTCGCGATTTGGTGGACAATTATAAAGCTGAGTACGGAATTGAAATGTATTTGAATTTGGACCACGGTCCGACGGTTGAGGGTTGTAAGCGAGCGATTGACGCTGGATATGAGTTTATTCATATTGATATTTCTCAGGCAAATCATAACGCTTCAGACGAGGAAATTATTGCCAAAACTCGTGAGGTTGTTGAATATGCCAAGTTTACTGGCGCGCTAGTGGAGTCTGAGCCGCATTATTTTGGCGGCAGCTCAAATGTCCATACGGAAGACATAAATTATGAGGAAATAAAAAAGACTTTCTCTACACCAGAGGGTGCACGTGCGTTTGTCGAGGCGACTGGAATTGATACTTTTGCGGCGGCGATTGGCAATTTGCATGGCAAATATCCAGTTCCGAAAGTGTTGGATTTGGACTTGTTGGCTGACATTCGTGAGGCGATTTATTGTCAGATTTCATTGCACGGTGGGTCCGGAACTCCACTGCATTATTTTGAGGATGCTGCGAAAATTGGCGTTTCTAAAATCAATATCAATTCTGATATGCGCTACGCTTTCCGAACAACTCTGGAGAAAACCTTGCGAGAAAATCCAAACGAATACGCTATCGTTAAATTAATGCCGCCAGTTTACGCCGCTGTACAGGAAGTGGTAGAGTCAAAGATTAAGGCATTTAATTCCGTACGAAAGGCGGTGGTTTAATGGCAAAAATCATCACCGTTGGTGCGGCGATTCAAGACGTATTTTTAAGCCAATCAGACGCGCTGACGCCAGTTTGCGAAAGTCCAGAACACTGTTTTGCGCGACTGGATTTGGGGGCGAAAGCCGACGTAAACCAGATTCATTTTTCGACTGGCGGTGGCGCTACGAACGCTGCGGTAACGTTTTCCAGGCAAGGGCATTATGCTAGCTTTATGGGCGCAATCGGTCATGATCCAGCTGGGCAAGCGGTAATTGCGGATTTGGACAAGGAAAATATTGACACGCATTTGGTGCGATATTCGCCAAAATACAGTACGGGATATTCGGTGTTATTATTAGCTTCAAATGGCGAGCGAACAATTTTAACGTACCGCGGAGCTTCAACGCATTATCATGAGGCGGATTTTGATTTGTCTGAAGAGGATGCGGATTGGCTATACGTTTCAACATTGGCAGGAAATATGCCGATGCTTCATAAATTATTCCAGCAAGCCAAACGTCGTGATATGAAAATTTGCTTTAATCCCGGGAAGAAAGAATTGGCACAAAAGGATAAATTGCTGGGATTATTGTCCGATGTCGATGTTTTAACTTTGAATAAAGAAGAAATGCAGCAATTGGTATCTGGCGAGGATTTGGACGCCTTGGTTAGGAGAGGTTTGAGATTAGTTCCGGTCGTTTTGGTGACGGACGGCGTAAACGGCTCAATTGCAAGCGACGGAAAAACCATCGTGCGAGCGCTAATGTACGACGACAGACCGTCAATTGACAGAACTGGCGCTGGAGACGCGTTTGCGTCGGGATTTTTGAGCGAATGGGCGCGAAGTGGTAATTTGAAAAACTCTGTGATTATGGGAAGTGCGAACGCTAGTTCGGTGGTTATGAAAATTGGAGCAAAGGCTGGAATTTTATATGCTGGCACGGTGCTTCATGCTATGCCAATTCAAGAAAGGGAAATATAATGGCGCAAAATTTGGGAAAATTGTTAGGCGGTGATGCAAAAAAGCGTCGAGCATTAACCGAGCTCAGGCAGATGACTAGGGATGATAGCGATGTGCGATTGATTGCGGAAATATTGGCTAGAGCACACTCAATTATTCGATCTTTAGGTCTGGATCCGTCAAACGCTACGGCAGAAGAAATTTATCAATCACTAATGGCCATTGCACCGAAAGTGGACAAATGGGCGCCGTTCAAGGCTTCTGAATGGGTGCTTTTGGACGTTGATGGTCAAGTGATTTCGTTTAATCCGATTGACATTATAAATAACTATCATTGCCAGTTACCTCTGGGAAAGCAGCAAACAACGTATGGCAAGCGAGGTCTAGGATTTGAGATTACGCGCCGATATAAAAACCACCCGCGCACATATAATCCAGCTGTGGAGCGAGTGGTTTGTCAGGGTGAAATTTGTTGGATTGAGCCGAAACCTAAGAAATAGCTATCGGTCGCAACAAGTTCGCTGATTTTTAATTAAATTAACCACTTCTGGAATATCTTCGGTAATTGTGTAGATTTTTTCATCGCCGTCAGAAATTAACTTATTTGGAAGCATATTTTCGCAAACAAAATCATCCCATTTGCCCCAGAATTTTTTATCAAACAGAACAATCGGCACTGGCGCCATTTTCTTAGTTTGCGTCAATGTGATAATCTCACAAATTTCATCCATTGTGCCGAATCCACCAGGGAAACAAACGTACGCATCAGCCAAAAGCGTCATGACGATTTTTCGTGGTGCGAAGTGGGTGAATGCGAACGAATCTGTCGTGTAGTTGTTTAAGGATTGCTCGTGTGGCAAGCGAATGTTGAATCCGACTGATTTTCCGCCAGCTTCCATAGCGCCGCGGTTTGCTGCTTCCATAATTCCGCCGCCGCCGCCAGTGATAATTGTGTAGCCTTCTTTAGCTAATTGAAATGCTAAATCTTTGGCTTTTTGGTAATATTCGTTATCTTCAGTTATCCTGGCTGATCCAAAAAAAGTTACGGTTTTATGATATTTTTGGAGAATTTCATAGCCGGCATGAATTTCGTCATCAACTTTTCCCAACCTGAACATCGCAGCCTGAAGCTGTAATTCGCGCGGAATACAAACATTTTTCGGTGTCATCATTATCCTTTTTATTTTATGATTTTAACTTTATTACTATATCATAAAATGCCTATGGCTACAATACGTTGACGGCAAATAATCCATCGTATACAATCAAAGCACAATCTAAATGGAGGTTTTATGGAGAACAAATCAACGGCTAATAAATGGCTGATCGCGGCGGTGATTGTTATGGGTATAATTATCGTAGCTATGGCTACTTGGATAATTGCTGGCGCTATGAATAAAAATAGTGACCCTAACTCTTCGGTAAAAAGTAGTCAGACAAAGAAAGACTCATCTGATTCACTGGAAAAAACTCGCGGTGAAGGCGAGGAGCCGTCAAGTGAGGCAAAGAAAGAATATAAAGATTTCCGAACCAAAGGCGACGGCACGGGTATTCGTTTAACTTCAGCAAGCGATGTTGATAAATTGGATATTGACAGTTCTTTGAAGAAGTTCTTGAAGTCTAAGGTCGGTCAGCCAATTCCAGAACGTGAGGGTTCTGTGTATGAGCCAATCATCGACCGTGCATACGGAAAATATGCGGCAGTATATGGCTTGACGAACACTTATACTATTATCGGACCAAAGGGTGGCACTGGTGAAATTGCAATTGTTGCGGGCACGCAGCAAGGTGGTATATCGTGTTCAGACTTGAAGTCTGCGTCGGTTCCGAGTCGCTTGGTTGACGGCAAATGTGAAGTTTTTGGCTCGTCTCAAACTTATAGCCAAGACTAGTTTTCGTAAATATAGTAAAATAGAGAGGTGAATAAATTTCGCCTCTCTTCTTCATATCAGCCCACGGGTGACCAGCCGCGAGCAATTGCTCAGTTGGTCAACGGTTTGGAAAAAGGTCAGCGCGAGCAAACTTTGCTGGGTGTGACTGGTTCAGGTAAGACTTTTACTATGGCGAATATTATTGCCAAGCGTAACGTTCCGACACTGGTTTTGGCTCACAATAAGACTTTGGCGGCGCAGCTTTTTTCTGAGTTTAAGGAATTTTTTCCGGACAATGAAGTCCACTATTTTGTTAGCTATTTTGACTACTATCAGCCAGAAGCGTACATTGCTTCGAGCGACACTTACATTGAGAAAGATTCGAAAATCAACGACGAGATTGACCGGCTTAGGCACGCTGCGACTTCTGCGCTGCTTACTCGCCGCGACGTAATTATCGTGGCGAGTGTGAGTTGTATTTACGGCATTGGTTCGCCAGAAACTTACGCCGATATGGCTATTAAATTGACCGTTGGTGAGCGTCGAGTTCAGGACAAGTTTATTCGCCTATTGACCGACATTCAGTATAAGCGCAACGACGTCGATTTTGCGCGCGGAACTTTTCGGGTGCGCGGCGATGTCGTGGATATTTTTCCGGCAGGTCAAGACACTGCGGTTCGTGTGGAATTCTTTGGTGATGAAATTGAGCGGTTGACGAAGATTGACCCTTTGACTGGCGAGATTTTGGATCGGCCAGACCAATTGACAATTTTCCCGTCCAGCCACTATTCGACGCCACGTGAGCGAATTGAAAAGGCGATTGTTGGGATTGAAAATGAGTTTAATCAGCGACTGAAATGGTTTGAAGATAATGGCAAGTTTTTAGAGGCGCAAAGGCTGAGTCAGCGCACCAAATATGATTTGGAGATGTTGAAGGAAACTGGTTTTGTGAAGGGAATTGAGAATTATTCGCGCTATTTGACCGACCGAGAACCTGGCGAGCAGCCTGCAACTTTGATTGATTATTTTCCGGATGATTGGCTGCTTTTGGTTGACGAATCGCACATGACATTGCCGCAAGTTCGGGGAATGTACAACGGCGATCGCGCCCGTAAGGAAGTTTTGGTTGAGCATGGTTTTCGTCTTCCGAGCGCGCTGGATAATCGCCCGCTTCGATTTGACGAGTTCAATCAGCATATTCATCAGGCAATTTATGTTTCCGCCACACCGGGAGATTATGAACTTTCTCACTCGCCAAAGCCAGCTGAACAGCTTATTCGGCCGACTGGATTACTTGATCCGCCGATTGAAGTTCGACCGACCGACGGGCAGGTTGATGATTTGATGGAGGAAATTCGCCAGACGATTGCGAAAGGTCATCGCGTGTTGGTGACGACACTGACCAAGCGAATGGCGGAGGATTTGAGCGCTTATTTGACGGAAAACGGCGTGAAGACGGCGTATTTGCATAGCGAAATTGATACGCTGGAGCGTGGCGATATTCTGAAAGATTTGCGACTTGGAACGTATGATGTGCTAGTTGGAATTAATCTGTTGCGCGAAGGTCTGGACCTTCCAGAAGTCAGTTTGGTGGCAATTATGGACGCCGACAAGGAAGGTTTCTTGCGTAGTGAGCAGGCACTAATTCAGACGATTGGGCGAGCGGCGCGGCACGTTGATGGGCGAGTTATTATGTACGGCGACAATGTTACGGATAGCATGCGTCGAGCAATTGACGAAACAAATCGACGTCGGGCGATTCAGCAAAAATATAACGAAGAACACAATATTACGCCGCAAACTATTCAGAAGAAAATTGACGACGGTTTGCGCTCAATTATTCCGCAAAAAGAGTCTGATAAAAAGCCAAAACTTAACCTGAAGAAAATTCCAAAAGACGAATATCCGGCTTTGATTAAAGATCTGACGGCGCAGATGGAACTACATAGCGCTAATTTGGAATTTGAAAAAGCGGCAGAACTGCGTGATTTAATTGCAGAAATTCGCCATACGATGTAGAATAAAAATATTATTAGATTAGGAGGGATTATGGCAACAAAAGAACAACCACAGCCAACAAACGTCGCGCAACCAGAAATGCCGATGCAACCAAATGCTTACCAAGCATATCCACAATACGCATACGAAGACCCAAATAAGGGCAAGGCAAAGATGCTAACTTTGGAATACGCTTTAGCAATGGGTTCGGCAATTGTTTCAATCATGTTGCTGATTGACATCATAACTAAGGTGTTTGGTTTGTGGACGAATTCAACATCAATGTTATTAAGAAGTGTCGGCGGATTTTTCGCGCCATCAATGGTAACTCAGGGAACAGGAATTGTTGCAGCGTCAGTGTTTGCTGTGCTTTTGGCTGTATTGTCACTAGTTCTATTCTCCCGCGTATCAAAAGCTGTTCCGGAGCGTGAAGGCTACACAAAGCGAACAGCTTACAAATTGGTAACTTACGGTGGTTTGGCGGTTTTGATTATTCCAGCCGTTGACTTGGTTGCTCGATTGGTGAGTATTTTGATCAACTCATTGCTATTTATCGGCGTCGGTGACGGCGGCGAATTCTATAAGAGCTTGTACTTGGGTGAATTCTTGCCATACGCATTAGCTCTTGCAATTGTTGCTACTAGCGCTTACTTCATTTGCCAAATTGTCAAAGGACGCAACATGTCAAAGGCTTTGTCTTTGATGTTGATTGTGGCTTCTTCTGTCGTATTATTAACTGGCGCTATCACAATTGCTGTTAAAGCACACGACACGGGCAGCTCAGTAAAGACTGTTCCATCAGACTACAGTCGCTACAAGAACTACCAAGATTACTCAATGTAATAAAACTTGGAAAAATAAAGTCGCTCACTTTGATGGGCGGCTTTTTTTAGTGGTATAATATTGATATGATAACTATTTCTACCAGCGATATTCAGCACTTGGCGAGTTTGAGTAGTCTGGCATTGACTGATGACGAAACCGACGGACTGCGCCAAGATTTGGAAAATATAATTGGCTATATTGAGCAATTGGGCGAACTTGACGTGTCGGGTGTTGAGCCGACTTATCAAGTTACGGGACTGAGCAATGTCTGGCGCGAAGATGAAGTTCAGGCGGGAATTCCTGTTGAGAAATTGCTCGATTTGGCGCCAGAAAAACAGAATAATCAAGTGAAAGTTCCGCAGGTATTGTAATGAGTAAGATTAGTGATTTTATCGGCAAGAGCGCGGTCGAGAACGTAAAAGAAGCGTTGCGACGAGCGCGTGAAATCGAGGAGTATAATGCGCTGCTTAGCTTGACGGAAGAGCGTGCGTTGGAGCGGGCAGAAAAAGTTGATGCTGGCGAGATCTCTGGACGATTGGCGGGTGTGCCATTTGTTGTGAAGGACAATTTTTTGGTGTTTGGTGCGCCAACAACTGCCGCTTCAAAAATGCTAGAAAACTTTAATGCGCCACTACAGGCGACGGCTGTTGAGAAATTGGAAGCGGAAGGTGCGATTTGCATCGGTAAGGCGAATTTGGATGCTTTTGCGCACGGCGGTTCGACGGAAAACTCGGCATTTGGCCCAACTAAGAACGCTGCAGATGAAACGCGAGTTGCTGGTGGATCATCTGGCGGATCGGCGGTAGTTACGGCGCTCGACGTGGTTCCGTTTGCGCTTGGTACAGACACCGGTGGTTCGATTCGTCAGCCAGCCAGCTTTAACGGAGTGGTTGGAATTAAGCCAACTTACGGAGCGGTTAGTCGTTATGGCGTAGTGGCGATGGCGTCAAGCACGGACACAATTGGCTGTTTCGCTACGAATGCTGAAGATGCTGATTTGGTGATGGAAATTATGGCTGGTCGCGATGATAAAGATATGACGACTTTGCCTGATTTTTGGAATAATCAGCCAGAATTTGCAAAGAAAAAAATAGGTCTAGTCAAACAGTGTATGACCGATGACGTGGACGCGGAAGTTCGTCAAAAAACGCTTGATTATGCGGAGAAATTGAAGCAGCTTGGCTACGAAATTGAGGAAGTAGATTTGAGCATGATGCAACATTCTCTGGCGATGTATTACATAATTGTGCCAGCGGAATTGTCCTCAAATTTGGCGCGATATGACGGCGTGCGATATGGTCATCGAGCGGCGGAAGTAAAAACTTTGGCAGAACTTTACGGTCGCAGTCGAAATGAAGGTTTCATGACTGAAAATAAGCGACGAATTATGATAGGAAGTTTCGTATTGTCAAGTGGATTCTTTGACGCTTACTACATGCAGGCTCAAAAAGCCAGGACGTTGTTGATTGACGAATTTAAGAAGTTATTTACCGAATATGACGCGCTACTAATGCCGGTTGCGCCGACTCCTGCGTTTAAGATTGGGGAGAATGCTAGCGATCCGATAAAAATGTATTTGGCGGACATTATGACTGT
>CAUTMO010000006.1:0-43615 GCA_963539815.1 uncultured Candidatus Saccharibacteria bacterium
ATACACCCTTTGGAATCTTTGCGCCCAAATCTTTATATTTCTTAGGATGCTTGAGAAAATCAACAACTTCCTGCAGATCTTGCTTGGCGTTATCATTTCCAGCGATATCCGTAAACAGAACCTTTTCCCTGTCTTGTCCATACAGGCGAGCCTTACTCTTGCCGAATCCCATAGCTTGATTATTTTGACCCTGAGCTTGGCGCATCATAAACATGAAGAACACCACGATAATCAGCACAGGCACAACCATAACCGCCAGATTCCACATAGTTTCGCCGGTTGTGGATGGTGGAATAACCTTCACCTCAACCTTAGCATCCTTGTTCAATCCCTGCTCATAAATGCTACTAGATTCCTTGACTGAATGCTCGGTAGGTTTTGATTGATCTTTTGGGGTAATCTTAATATCGTTTCCTTGAATCTCCAATTGAGCAATTTTACCGTCATTTGCCCGACGCACTACATCAGATAGTGCAACATCTTTAAGATTCGACGCAGGGAAGAGTGTTGCGTAAAAAATCAACGCTACAAAAATTATAATTGCCCAAAACAATCCAAATCGTAAAATTTGACTTACTCTATTCTTTCCATTTCTTTGAGGCATCTTAACAGCCATTCTCAACTAATCCTTTCGCCTATACTAATCAAACTCTCTTTATTATAACACTTCTTAGCGTCAATTTCATCACAATGCCGCCACCAACTTGCCAGCAAGAGCCAGCTTTTCCAGTTTTTATAGCAATTAGCATACGCTCCAATTGAGAACCCAGTAACGACACATCATAATGTCGTAAAACGTAATAATATAGTAATTCTTGTGCGACATTATCATCTATCATCGTCAAAAAATACCGATTCAGAACTTCTCCATCAAACTTTTCTATTTCCTGCTCAATTTTTCCTCTTAATTCTCTCTGTTTTCGCCACGCCTCATACACTCCAAGTTTCTGATATTCATCAAGTTCACGATTTATCTTGCGCCTAAATTTATTTCTCTGATACAAGTCGCTTTGATTTGTCTCATCTTCACACCATTCCAATTTCTGACGAATCGCATATTCATAAATTCTCTGCTTCGTCCAACCATTCATCGGCCTAACTATTTGACTATCACTCATCCCCGCCAGACCTCGCCACCTGGAGCCACGCTTAAGGTTTATCGCTACAGTTTCAATAATGTCATCTCGATGATGCGCTGTCACTATCACGCCATCAAAATCCGTCGCCACGCCACGCAAAAATTCATAACGCCTTTGGCGCGCCAATTCTTCACTGGCATCAGCCCCCAATTTTTCACGCCGACAAACAAATTGTATTTTATATCTATCAGCTAAAGCCTCGACAAATCTAGCATCGCTCGCTGAATCCTCACGAATTCCGTGGTCAAAATGAGCGACCACCAAATCTTTTTCCGTTCGCGACATCAAATCCAGCAAAACTACCGAATCAATCCCACCACTGACTGCGATAATATATCTCACATATCCATTATCTCACAATTTACCTAAAACGTATTTGGCAAATTTTATACTATCTGTTACAATCAATGCAGTGTGGCACCGTAGCTCAGCTGGTTAGAGCGCAGGACTCATAAGCCTGAGGTCGGTGGTTCGGGTCCACCCGGTGCTACCAGAAATTATCTTTCCTCGTCAATACGACGGGGAATTTTTTATAGATACTGAATTAAATTAGCTCAAGCTCTTCAGATTGAATGCCATCCAAAGCCGCCAATCGTCGTGACACAAAACTATCCAATTCCCATGAATTACGCTGACGCTCCCACGTTGCTAAATCCTTTTTTCGGGTTACTTCTAAAAATTCAGCTAATTCACTGGTGTTGATTTCCATATTTTTTTCCTTTTTTGTGTTAATTATTTAACTGTCTTTATACTATCATAAATTTGACAAAAAAGCAATACCTTTTTCGGTCATTATTTACCTTTTCATTCCGCTTGTGGTACACTGGTAGAGAAGGATTTATACACAAAAATGACCCCTGTAACAATCTCATCACTGGCCACCATAATTTTTGCAGCGATTATCCACGCTAGTTTTCAGCTTAGCGTCAGTGTTTTAACGTTACTTAGCGGACATTCAATTGGCAAAAAAACCGCCCAGAGGAAAATTTTTCGTATGAGCAACAGTTTTGTATTTGGTGTCGCAATGATTACCTTGTTACTTATCAGCTCCATTTCCTATTTCTTATCACTATTCATCCACCACGTCACCAGCGCAGAGCAACTAGTTGCCGCCATCTCTTCAGGGATGATGTTTGGATTAGGAATCGCAATTTGGGCGTTCTACTTCCGACGACAACCAGGAACTTCGTTATGGCTTCCACGTAATTTTGCAGAATATTTAAACAAGCGCACCAAAAAAACCAAAAATTCCATAGAAAGCTTTGCTCTGGGAATAATTAGCGTTATTGCAGAAATCATATTTATTATCGCGCCAATTATCGCCGCCAGTCTGGCTATTATCACCCTACCAAACCCCTTCTTGCAAATCATCAGCGTAGCGATCTACGTCATCGTGTCCGCACTGCCATTGTTTGTCGTTATCGTCTTGATCGGCAGCGGACGCAGCATCTCTAATTTACAACGTTGGAGAGAAGACCATAAGAGATTTTTGCAATTCGCCAGCGGTGGTAGCTTACTAATTTTGGCAGCATTCCTATTCGTCGACCGCGTTATTGGCGTCATTAGCTATGGAGGCAATCTATGGTAAAGCCGGGTCAAATTGACGTCATCAAACAAGGAAAGCGACCGCCAGAGGAATTCAGCCCAGACAAGCTCCACAATTCCATAATTGCCACCTGCCTAAGCGTTCGTACACCAGAGGGTCAAGCTCAAGACATTGCAAAAACCGTTACTCTGGGCGTTATGAATTGGTGCGAAACTCACCCAGAAATAACCTCTGCCGATATCCGCCGCCAAGCACAACGCATTATGAAAACTCTGCATCCTGACGCGGCTTATTTATATAAAAATTATAAAACCATAATTTAGGAGATTTGATGTCGCAAAAACCAACTTTTGACTATGACTATATCGTAATTGGTAGCGGAGCTGGCGGTTCACCCGCAGCCAGTATATTAGCTAGCGCTGGAAAAAAAGTTGCTGTTGTAGAAAAATCAACATTCGGCGGGGAATCACCAAACTGGGGAGATGTACCAACTGGATTCTTAACTCACGCTCTTAACGTTTATCAAACAGCCAAAGATGCCGCTAAGTTTGGGCTGCGCACTAACTCGGTTGGGTATAATTACCCTTCTCTACTCTCCTGGAAAGACAAAGTCGTAAAGAGAACTGGAGCTGGCGGCAATCGATATTATTACGAGAAGCAAGGCATTAGTGTTTTTGCTGGCAATGCACATTTCTTGAGTCCGAATGAAATAGCCATCAATCGAAGACACTTGTCCGCTCGCAAATTCCTCATTGCAACTGGATCTGATTGGCAAATTCCAGAAATACCTGGGTTAAGCGCCGTTTCTTACCACACTCCAAAAACTATTTTTAGCTTGAAGCGCCCACCAAAAACCATGTTCATTGTTGGCGCGGGAGCTACGGCACTGGAATTGGCGCATATCTTCTCCACCCTGGGAACAAAAGTTTACATAGCAGAAAAATCGTCCAGAATATTATCAACATTTGACCCAGAAGTCAGTGCTTTGGTTACGAATGACGCAAAAAATCGCAACATTTCAATCTTAGCTCGCACTAAGATTATCGCTATTCAAAAATCGTCTATACAAAAGCGTGTCACTTTTCTGCAGGGGCGAATAGAGAAATCTGTACGCGTTGATGAGATTCTGATTGCCGACCAACAATTGCCTGCAACAGATTTAGGCTTAGAGAACGCCGGAGTGAAATATACCGAAAATGGCATTTTGGTTAATTCTTACCTGCAAACTTCCGCTCGGCATATTTTTGCCGCAGGAAATGTAACTGACGCCAATATCCAAACCCACACAGCTTTAGCGCAGAGTCGTATTGCGGCTCATAATTTGCTACATAATAATAAGATTAAATTCAATGATTCCCCACGCCTACAAGTTGCATTTACTCAGCCAGAAATAGCTCAAATTGGAATGAGTGAATACGATTGTAAGGTGAAAGGAATAAGCGCAAAAATAGCAATTGTTCCGCTCACCACTACTGTACGCAGCAATATTACCGACCAGCGAATAGGTTTTGTGAAATTGATCGTTGATAAGAAGCGAGTTGTCGTAGGCGGAACGATCGTCGGGCCACACGCTAGCGATATGGCAGCCGAGCTATCCCTGGCCGTTCGACATAAAATTACCAGCAAAGAACTAGCGTCCACTCCGCATTGTTTTACTTCTTGGTCAGAAGCTGTGCGAATTGCCGCCGGAAAACTTCTATAATTACCTCTGATGCGCTATAATAAGTCTCACGGGGGCGTAGCTCAGGGGTTAGAGCAGTCGGCTCATAACCGATTGGTCGCTGGTTCGATCCCAGCCGCCCCCACCACAGTCTGAACTTGATAATCATAAGATGAATATTTTTACCATTCCTGCTACAATATTATGTAGTAGATATTAAATTTGCAAAAATGAACAAATTAAAACTCAAACGATTAATTTACAGAATACAGCACGACTATTTAACCCTAAATAATGTCGTTATTGCTGCTGCGATTTTAATTGCTATGAGTTGGGCTTGGGGCTCTATTGAGTCAATGCAGAAAAACTACGAATTACAACGCTCTATTGACAACAAACGCCAGCAAGTGGAAATAGAAAAATTGCAAGTCGCCTTGCTGGAATACGAATCGAAATATTATCAAAGCGAAGAGTATCAAGAATTGACTATTAGACAGCGCACGGGAAAAGGTCTACCTGGCGAAAAACAGCTCATCACCCAGTCATTTGAAAGCGCCACACCCGCCCAAAAACTTGCGTCGAGCGCGAAGCGAACAGATAGCAACTTTCAGCAATGGATGAACTTTCTATTTGGCGGCAATAGTCATAAACACTAAGGTATTGCAATTATCAAGCTAAACTGATATTATAATTATGTATCGCGGGGTAGAGCAGCCTGGTAGCTCGTTTGGCTCATAACCAAAAGGTCGTAGGTTCAAATCCTACCCCCGCCACCAAGAAAAATCCCTCTTCATTCAGAAGGGGGCTTTTTCTTTAGTATCTGCTATCATCGTTGGCGTAACGCTTACCCCTACTACCAATTTTCACATGCGGACACTTCTCTCCAGGATTGATATTCCTACAACAGTCACCGCAGAAGAAACCTTTTACAGCCTTCTCGCCAATCCCTCTAGTGGATCTCAGATTCTTCATAAGTTGCTTTATAATACGCGGATCTTCAACTGGTAGCCCCATCGATCTTCTAGCGTCATCGTAAGAACATCCTGTAGTATCAACAATATGATCGAGCTCAGCTTCCTGTTCAGGAGTTAGTTCAGAATTTATATTAGCCTCAACCGATGATCCTTCTTTTTGTGTCATAAGCAATTTATACCACAATATCCACAAATAATCAATCCCAACAAAAACTCCCCTGCTTTTTACAGAGGAGTCATGGCACCTGTTTGTTTGGTTCTACTATATCACCAAACGTGCTTATGGTGCAAGCAAAGGACTATTTTTTCTTAGAAATTGTCAAAAAGCCGTTGCGTGGGTTTTCTTTCACGATACGATCTTCTGGTAGATCACATGGTGTACCCTTTTCATTCTTCTCAACCTTAGCAAAGAAGTAAATAGTTTGAGTCTTGCCGCCGCGCAAAGTTACGTCAGTCTTGTGCAAGTAATATGTGATGCCCTTTGAGTTGGTATGTTTATAAGCCATTTGGTTATATACCTCCTATTAATGATATACCTATATAGATTACTATCTCTATATCACCCCTGTCAAGCTAAAAAAGCTTATTTCGTCGTCTAAGCATCAACTTTAATACCCCCAGAACAACCAACCTCATCACAATAATCATAGCAATAAATATCGTCACTAGCAAAGACCACCCCGCATAATCAGCTGACCATATCGGCGAGACGAAGGTGTGATAATACGGCTCGGTTGAAGGCGCTTCAAATTGCAAGTTAGCGGCTTTCGCGGCAGGATATTTCGCCCACTCCTCGTTAATGCAGTTGATATACCTCGGATCCGCCTGTGTTGTAAATCGGCCGTAACCGCCTTGCTGCGCCCTAGCATCACAGACAGCCCTAACTTTCGACACGGTATCATTGTTAGACTGATTTTTTATCTCTTCTTCAAACTCTTTCAGTTTCCGGTCATACATTTGTTTATATGTATGATCCAGCGCAATCTTCCCTGGATCTGCGTTCATATGTGTAGATACATAACGCTGCAAATCATATAGTCGCTGCTGAAGATTGACTATATCTCCAGCCTTATCCGCGTTCTCTACAGATTCTCGTCGCTCGACCATACCAACATTGTTCAGCCTCAAAAAAGTTGCCGAAATAAAACCAGACATAATCAATAAAATCACCAACTGCCAAGTCTTAATCTGACTGAGTCGCTTAATTCTGAACTTGGTTTTCTTCTTATCTATAGCCATCCCACCACCTTCTCTATGATTTTAGTATAGCAAATTATCCCAATGACGTGAATATTGTTACCGCTGCGGTGGTATAATATTTGTATGCGAATTTATTTTTCAGGAATTGGCGGTGTTGGCATCGGACCACTGAGTAGAATTGCTTTAGAGGCTGGGTATGACGTTTGCGGCTCCGACAGATCACCAAGTCTCATCACAAACGAATTAGAGTCAGCCGGAATTCCTATTTCTTTTGACCAATCTGGCGCGTTCTTGCAATCAGAGCACGATAAATCACCATTTGACTGGTTTATTTACACCGCTGCTTTGCCAGAAAATCATCCAGAATTAGTCTTAGCGCGAAAATTAGGCATAAAAACCAGCAAGCGCGACGAATTGCTGGCGCAAATAATCGCCGATAAAAACCTGAAACTTATAGCGGTCGCTGGCACCCACGGAAAAACCACAACAACAAGCTTGTTAGTCTGGACAATGGAGCAATTGCAAATTCCCGTCAGCTATTCAGTAGGTTCAACTTTAAGCTTTGGACCGAGCGGAACGTTTGATAAAAATAGCCAATTTTTCGTATACGAGTGTGATGAATTTGACCGCAACTTTTTGCATTTTTCTCCAGAGATCAGCCTTATCACATCTGTTGATTACGACCATCCAGACACATATCCAACAAAAGAATCTTACTTAGACGCCTTCCGTGAATTCGGTGAAAAATCTAAAAAAGTTATCGCGTGGCAAGAAAATTCCGCCATATTTGATGAGAAAAATCTAACAATCTTGTACGATTCCAATAAAAATATCACTCTGCCCGGCGAGCACAACCGAAAGAACGCTACTTTGGTGATCGAAGCTTTGAAGAATATCGGAGTGGACGCGGAGGAGTTAGAAATATACCAAGCAATAAACTCCTTCCCCGGCTCAGGACGACGTTTTGAAAAGCTCGCCGAAAATCTATACTCTGACTACGGACATCACCCGGTTGAAATTCAAGCGACATTACAGATGGCTAAAGAACTGTCAAACGATGTAGTCCTGGTTTATCAGCCACACCAAAACGTTCGCCAGCACGAAATAATTGGTCAATACACTAATGATATTTTCCGTGATGCCAATGAAATTTACTGGCTGCCGACTTACTTAACTAGGGAAAATCCAGATTTGCCAACTTTAACACCACAACAACTTGCCAAAAATATCGACAAAGAAAAAGTTCATTTTGCCGAATTAGATGACAGTTTATGGCAAGAAGTAACCGCAGCAAGGAACTATGGAAAGCTCGTCCTGTGTATGGGCGCTGGCACAATCGACGGATGGATTCGCGAGCAATTAGCTAAAAATTAGCTTAGCGATCATCGCCGCTGCCGTGAATCTTCCCCCGACTCTGGCGACTGAGCAGTTTATCATTATTTCTGCGAGCCACCTCCTCTAAACTACAACCAAGCAAATGCGCTATAGAATTGACATACCAAAGCACGTCACCGAGCTCTTTTATTATTGCGTCGCGGTCATTCTCTGAGATCTCGCCATTTTTATCGCGTAAAATTTTCTTAAACTTCTCCATGACTTCACCAGATTCGCCACTTAATCCCAATATCTGCGCCATCAATCTCGCGTCAACGTCGCCATATTTATGAGAATCTTTATCTGTTAAGGTAGAAATTGCCTTTGTTGAATAATCGTTAAATTGCATAATATTCCTTTCGTTTATTAGCGCGTAGTTCTTACGAAATTAATAGTTTTTCCTTCGCCAATCCACCTTTGCTCGTAAGTCGTCATTATTTTATATTCGTCACTTAACGCGGATTCATGAAGATCAAAACTCAACTCTTTAATTTGCCATTTCTCTGTCACCAATTGCTCCAAGCTCCAGCAGAAAAAATTGTGATCGTCGTGTTTAATTAATAAAGATCCGTCCGATTTTAGTAATGAAGAATACTTCTTCAAAAAATTAGGATGAGTCAAGCGGCGTCCAGCGCTATGCTTCCTCGGGAACGGATCAGGAAATGTTACCCAAATTTGCTCCAAAGAATTCTGCTCCACTAATTGGTCTATTTGGTCAGCCCGCGCCCGAACAAAAAACACATTCTCCAGCCCTTTTTCCTCAGCAACTTTCGCACCCTTTTGCAGCCGATCACCCTTCACGTCAATTGCTAAAAACGTCTTTTCAGGATGACGTAATGCAAGCTCCACACTGAATAGTCCAGTTCCAGCACCGATTTCCAAACAATCGACTCCCCGCTTTATCCACTCGTCAAACTCAAAACATAGAGGTGAATTGTGGAATAAAGCGAATTTATACTTCTTACGTTTTCTGGTGATAATAAATTGATTCGGATCGACAAAACTCATATTTTCTATTATACTAAATCAATAATGGATAAGCTTATAAAACAGTTTTTGGATTCTTCTACGTTAGGTCAATGGCTGCACGGCAACAACCTTGGCTGGTTAATTAGTGAGCGCATTATCGACACAGTCAGCATTATTATCGGCTCTGTTTTTGTTTATTTTCTGGGGAAATATTTATTATCTTGGACTATACATTATTCTATACGCTCCACCGCTAAACATCGTTCCTGGCACCGTAAAGACATAGAAAAGCGCGAAAAAACTCTCATCCAATTAACCCGCAGTTTCTGGCGAATCATAATAATTTTCTATGTCGCCGCAATTGTCGCCAATAAACTATTCCTATTTGATTTATCGCCGCTATTCGCTAGTGCTGGCATAATCGGTGTGGCATTAGGATTTGGCGCTCAATCGCTCGTTAAAGACTTCTTGTCTGGTATTTTCATTATCGCCGAAAATCAATATCGTGTTGGCGATGTTGTTGACGTAATGGGAGCTGCTGGAACCGTCGAGAGAGTCGGCACTCGCACTACTGTTATACGAGATTCTGAGGGTAATGTTCATTATGTTCCAAATGGCACGATTCAGCACGTTATCAATAAAACTATGGGCTATAGCATGTCGCGCTTCAGCATTTACATTGACCCAAGTTCTGACATTTCTGCAGTTACAGACATCATTAACGCTACTGGTCAAGAATTGGCTAAAGAAAAGGCTTGGCAAAAGAAAATTATCGATCCGCCTAAATTTGTTTCCGTTGGTGATATTACCGGACGAGGAACAGAATTGATCATTGCCGGAAAAACTCAGCCATCAGATCAGTGGTCTGTTACCTCTGAAATGCGACATCGATTGCTACAAAACTTTGATCGCGAAGGAGTTCTTCTGGCGACCCTGCCGACCCCAACCTCAATGACCAGAAGATAAAAATTAATTATTAGACAAGCCTAATTCTTTATCGCTCAACACATCATTAGAAAATGCTTTGATTTTATTAACGTTCTCTACTTCTTTATCATAAATTCCCAAAAATTCCTTCAATGTATCCTTGCTTACTGTGCCTTGCGCGTCAAATTCGTGACTTTTTTCATTCGCATCCTTGCTAATTTGATTGCGGCGAGAAGCGTATTCTGGGCGACTCAAATCCAATCGATAAGCGTCAGTCTTGTAATACATAAACATCGCGATCGATACCAACACAACTGAGACCGCAATAGTCAGCCCAATAAATGTGGCGAATTTATAACTACGAAATAATTCCTTAGCCCTATTCATTAGACCCTCCAGACAGCGAATTTTTAATAACTTGCACTTCTTCTTTATATCTCACTAACAATTCATCCAAGATCTTCACATTCTCAGAAAGTTTATTACGAGCCTCGCGAGCGACGGTCAATTTTTGATAATAGTCCGCCACATTATTAGAGCAATTTGCGCGCTGAAGATCGGTCATCGCGGTGTCGTAATCGTTGTAATTGCTATTAAACTTAAGCCTCGTCGACTCGAACTCATTAGTAATATTCACTAACTTTGAGCTGTCCAGCTTATTGATTGCCAATCGACCGTTCAGCCTGGCCATAAGTTTGGTAGAGATAGAATTATATCTTTGTCCAACATTAACCCTAGTTAGAGCGTCATTGGTGTGGATGTTTTTAATAGCAACCCTTACGGAACTACAGTTTCGATCAAGCGTTTTTATAATCTCAGAATCAGCCGTAGCGTCAACCGACTGTGCCTCAACTGCCCGTGGAGTCACTAACAAACTAGAAGTAATCAAAAAAGACGCGAGATAGAAAGTAACTTTTTTCATCACTTATATTATCTCACGTCTTCTTGAATAGAGTCAAATATTACTTGAAACGTTTTTCGACGTTGCCCTTAACATCTTTTGCGGTTTCTACTACAGCGTCTCCAACTTTCTGAGAACCAGCTTTCAATGAGTCCACACTATCTTTTGCTGCGGCAGTCGCTTTGCAAGCTACTTTTTCAGTGTCGGCTTTCAATTTTACAGCTTTATCCTTCAAGTCTTTCCTTGTTTCCTTGCCGCTCTTTGGTGCAGTTAAAATTCCAGCTGTAAAACCTGCTGCTACCGCTCCGATAATTGCTAAAACTTTTTTCATATATTTACTCCTTTTTTAATTATTTTTTACGAAATAAACCTGATATTTCACTAAAAACTTTTGTTGGCGACAACCATTCGGTTGCACTAGCTACGTTAGTTGTAATTTTACTAACGCTTTTCATGACCGTATTAAGTCTTACCAACAAGGCGATGACCACTGCCAGTAGCGTTACGATAATAACCGACAACAATCCTACGATGATTGATAATAAAACGATGGCTGTTTGGATATCTTCCACGCTTTACCTTTCTGCAAAAGTTTATATTTGTTATGTTTATTTTAGCATGCTTGTTAAATTGTTTGTATTAGATAATCTAACTATTTCACTATAGCATAAGCTTATTAAATTGTCAATAGAGATGTCCGTTAATCGTTAATAATATGATAAACTGGTATGGTTATGCGAGATTTTTTCAAACGATACATACCGGAATTTGTTTATGGCGCGGTCGACGGCACAGTAACAACATTTGCAGTTGTGGCGGCTTCAGCTGGAGCTGGAATATCCAGTTCAGTCATTCTTATATTAGGAATTGCTAATTTAATAGCCGACGGATTCTCAATGGGCTCTAGTGCATATTTGGCAGCCAGCGCTGAACACGAAGAATCTGTACGTGACAGCCAAAAACGCTCATCTCCAAAGATCATAGGCACAGTAACATTCTTAGCTTTCGTGGTGGTCGGTAGCGTGCCAGTATTGCCATATTTGATTGACGTAATTGCAAGCTTAAAAGCACCAAACGCGGTATTATTCTATATTAGCTCGGCGCTAACTGCGGCAACATTCTTAGAAATCGGTTTCATCAAAGGTAAAGTCAGCAAACAATCACCTTGGCAGTCTGCGGGCATCACGTTACTTCTTGGGGTAATTGCGGCAGGACTAGCCTACTTTGCGGGCGACATTCTGGCGGCGTGGCTGGGGATTAGGATCTAGATTTTCTGCGATAAAATTTATTATTTTATCTATATTACACACAGCATTTTCGCTTACCGCACCACCATTCAAATAGACGCGCCTATTAATTTCCAACATCACCGACTGTATCTTTGGATTTTCATCGTGATAAAATTCCATCGGAACCAACGCCCCAGAATATGGATAATTTAGTTCACAACTATATCCCATTTTTTCAATATATGTCTTTAATTTTGATGCGCTGTCTTTGCCGAACCATTTTTCATCATAGCCAAGGCAAATATCCGGTAAATTATCCATCCAGCCAAACAATCTTCGCACCAATTCATCGCTATAACTATGAATATCAATAATCACACACGATCCATATCGATCAACAATTTCCCTACTTAATGTGTTTAGTCGTTTGTGATGTAAGTCGTATGATTTGATCAAAATTTCTTCGCGGCGGGATGATCCTATCTTGCGATATTGCATACCGCCAGATAAATGTGTATAAGTCGCCCCCATACCCAGCTCAGTCATCGGCTCAACTTTGTCATCACGAAACCTCTCGACGTCACAATATAGCCGCGAATATTTAGCTATAATTTTATGGCTATCTATATTTTTAACAAGCTCATCAACTTTATAATCAGCGATGAAACACAATTCTCTCTCGACAATCTCTTTATCCACCGTAATATCACGCCAAAAATCAGGCGGCAAGCACAACGAGGCGTGAGGAATGTGAAGAATAATATTGTCCATCATCCTACGAGCATCTCCCGTAACTCAATGAACTAGATCTCACAAACCCAATTCGCGCAGCTGAGCAGGATCGACAACTGATGGCGAATTCATCATCACATCCACACCAGAGCCATTCTTTGGAAACGCCAGAGTCTCGCGAACGTTTTGCTCATCGGTCAGTTCCATCAAAATACGATCAACGCCAAAAGCGCACCCTGCGTGAGGCGGAGCGCCGTATTTGAAAGCGCCTAACATAGCACCAAACTTCTCTTCAACATAGGATTCACTGAAGCCCAGCAAACCGAACACTTTATATAACACCGCTGGATTATGGTTGCGAACGCCGCCAGAGCAAATCTCATAGCCATTCATCACCATATCAAACTGATCAGCAACAATGGATAGTTTTTCGGCGTCAGTTTCAGCAGACTCCAGAGCCTGTAAGCCACCCTTTGGCATACTGAACGGATTATGCCCAAAGTCAAGCTTCTTACTACGCTCATCCCATTCGTAAAACGGAAAATCAATAATCCAAGCAAACGCCACGACCGATGGGTCTTTAAGATTAAAGTGCGAGGCAAATTCATTACGCAAGCGCCCCAATACCGCGTTAACAACCGAGCGAGAATCAGCGCCAAAGAACACTGCATCGCCATCAACCGCACCAGTTTTCTGCTGGATATCAGCTAATTCCTTCTCACTCAAGAATTTCGCAATTGGAGATTTTGCTTCGCCATCTTGATATGTAATATACGCCAAACCGCCAGCGCCTTCACTTTTAGCGATGTTGGTGAAATTGTCAATTTGCTTACGACTCAAACTTGCGCCATTTTTTACGCAAATAGCCTTAACGCATTCAGCATTTTTAAATACGCCAAACTCAGTCTCTGAGAACACGTCCGTCAGTTCTATCAATTCCATACCAAATCGCAAATCCGGCTTATCAGAACCGTAAGTTTCCATGGCGTCACGATATGAAATTCGCGGAATTGAACTGCCATCACCAACCGCCAAATCGCTCAAATCCAACAATTTTTTACCAGCAAAATCAGTCGCCAATTGCTTCATCAAAGGCTCAACTTCAGTGCGAACTTCTTCACCATCTTCGGCAAAACTCATCTCCAAATCAAGCTGATAAAACTCGCCGTACAAGCGATCTGCTCGCGGGTCTTCGTCGCGGAAACAAGCCGCCAACTGATAATAACGCGGCACGCCACCAACCATCAGCAGCTGCTTAAACTGCTGTGGGGCTTGTGGCAAAGCGTAAAACTTCCCTTCCTGCAAACGACTCGGAATCAGAAAATCACGCGCACCCTCAGGGCTTGAATTCGCCAAAATTGGCGTTTGAATTTCAATAAAATCTCGACCGTCCATATATTCATGGATTCGACGATACATTTCGGCGCGTTTTTTAAGCATGTTTTGCATTTTTGGACGACGCAAATCAAGATAACGATATTTGAATCTTAGTTCTTCGCCAGCTTGATTATCCTCGGCAAATGGCTGAATTGGCAAAGTTTCAGCTCGGTTCAAAATTTCCAAATTGTCCACAACAATTTCCACATTACCACTGGCAATATTTGGATTTTTCAGACCTTCGCCACGCTCCGCAACCACGCCACAGGCACGAATCACAAACTCATCTCGCAAGCTTTCCGCCAAAGAAAAAGCATCTTTTTTATCAGGGTTAATAACCAACTGAACCAAACCTGTATGGTCGCGCAAATCAATAAAAATCAACCCGCCATGATCACGCCTGGAATGAACCCAGCCCGCAACTGTAATATTTTCACCAACTTTTTTAGAAGTTTCTGCCGCCAAAATTCTATTTTTCATATCTGTTATTATAGCATAACCTGGGCAAATTCCCAGAATTAAACATCTCGTCGAGTTTTTGTGGGCAAATTATTTTTCTGCGGATTAGCCGTGGCAGCCTTACGAATATCTCCATAAATATCATATTCGTCAATGATTTTCTGACCCAATAGCGCTTCAATTACGTCTTCTAAGCTCAGTAGACCAACTGTTTCTCGAAACTCATTTACAACAATAAACAAGTGATGCTGCGTTTTCAAAAATGCAGCCAAGGCGTGCTGTAGAGTTTGATTTTCGCGGATATAATAGACGTCTTTGCTCATGACTGTTTCCGCACGATGAGATTTTGCCTTGCGATCAATCGTTAACAAATCTTGAATCCTCAACATACCAACAACATGGTCAATGTCGCCGTCAATGACGGGAAATCTGCTATACCCTTTTTTATGAAGATCGTCAAGCACTAGCGGCCCGAGAAGCTCATTCATAGACACCGATTCAATCATGCTTCGCGGTGTCATGATTTCCTCGACTTTCATATCATTGAACTTCAACCCGTTAGTAATAAGCTTTTTTTCAGAAGGTGAAATCGCTCCGCTGGATTGAGCCACCATTTCCAGCAATTCTTCTTTCGATTCAATCACCCGATTATCACCAACCACCGGCGACACCGAACGGATTAGCGACAAAATTACTTGATGTCGTTCAATTGTCGTTAAAATTAGCGGTTCGTATTTTTCATAAAGTTGCTGTGAGTATTTCTGCCACAAGCCAATTCGCGCAACGGCTCCGATTTCTAGAGCTATTATAATTGACAAAAAGAGTCCAGCCGCCCAATTGAACAAATAAACGCTAATAACACTTAAAATTACCAAACACAAAGAAGCCACGGCGCGCTGCAGTGAAATAATATCTCGTAAAAATTCTCTTTGTCGCAAAAGAATTTTAGCCTTTTCATCGCCTAGCCCACTTCTCCGTCGCAGCTCAAATTGACTATGCGAAGACGTTTTCGGCTGAACTCCCAGCACTATCAGCAAAACCGCCAAAGCAACCAAATATCCAAAAATTAGCACAATCGTCATAGTTTTATTGTACAGCATTCCGTGCTATACTTACTAGAGTAAATGGAGGTAAAATGAATAAGAAAAGCTGGATAATTTTCGCAATTATTGTAGTGGCGATTGTTGGTGGAATGGTTTATATTTCGACACAAAATCGACTAAACATTAGCGACATCAATAACGATCAACTGAACACAGCTATCGGCGCAGAAACAAGAAATGGTAATATTGCGGATCATGAAATTGGCAGTAAAGACGCCAAAGTAACAATTATCGAATACGCCGACTATCAATGCCCTGGCTGTGGTACCGCTGCACCAAAAGCCGAAGCACTAGCTAAAAAATATAAAGATCACGTTCGACTAATTTTCCGCAATTTCCCAATTGCTAGCTCACACCCTAACGCACGTGCTGCCGCTGCCGTGGCCGAAGCCGCCGGCTTACAGGGTAAATTCTGGGAAATGAATGAGCTTCTATACGCAAATCAGGACGCTTGGAAAAACACCAACACTACAGAACGCGACAACATTTTCAAATCTTATGCTGAACAATTGAAACTTAATATCGATCAATATAAAACCGATATTGCCAGCAACAAGGTTAAAAATAAAATCGACTTCGATATGGCTCTCGGTCGCAAACACGGCGTTGCCGCAACACCAACTTTCTACATAAATGGAAAAAATACCGAGATGGACAGTTCTGGCTCAATCGAATCATCAGTCAAGGAAGCCTTGAAAAAAGCTGGCGTTGAAGTAAAAGATTAACGCATTTTCACACAAACCAAAATCCCGCTCCGGTGCCTTGGAGCGGGATTTGTTTATAGTCGTCCCTATTCTATCATTGGAGCGACCGCACTACTTTTTTATTGTGCTATGTATGTTTGCCATTCGGCAGGCACCACATCCACCGCGATCTTTTTGCGCCTTGATGGCACAAATTTGATTGCTATTGGCATGTGTTTTGCACTCCTTATTATTATGTGCAGCCCCACGCGCTTCGACCTTTATCACTTAATATCAGCAATTTAATGCTTCGGCGCGAGACACGCTAACAATGTTACCAAACGTTTATTGGCACGTCAAGCAAAAACATTTTGAAAATGCTTATTATATCTATATTAGAACAAGCGGAGTCGCTTAGCAACAAACATAACAAGTAAAATCAACAACACCGTAAAGCTAGTGATAACTGGATATGCCCAAGGCTCACCCTGAAATGGTAACGCGATATTCATTCCATACATCCCGTAAAAAACGTTTGGAATAGCCAGAAGAATTGTTATGGCGGTCAATGCCTTCATACGTTGGTTCAGCGTATTATTAGCAACCGTCGAATAAGCGTTTTGGATACTGGAAATTGTGTGCGTGCTGGAACTTATCGCCACTAAAACTTGCCTGATGTGTAGATCGACGTCCTCCAAGGCTTCCAGATCTCTGGTCTTAAATAAGTGGCGACGGTTTTCCATTAGTTGTGTAATAACGCGGGACATCCCTTCCAAACTGCTTCGATATTCATTAAGCGTGTCTTCAATTGCGACAAATTTAATAAAATCCGAATTCTCAACTTCATGACGGCTTAGTCGCCGACGAGCATCGCTAATTTGTTCCGTTAACAAATGCACGCGCTGTTCATATTGAGAAATAATATATGCCAAATTCGCAGCAAAAACTCCCGCTGGCCGCTCGGTTGTGCTAAATAAATAATCGCCGACCTCCAGAGGTGAAAATTTAACATGAGGCGATATTGTAATATAATGACCGCCGCTAATTGCAATCAAAAACGGTGCCGTTTTGCCAGAATCAGTTTGACCAAACGGTATGCGTGTAAAAATATATTCAACGCCATCGGAAAATTCTGCTCGAGGTAATTCGTGGATGTCCATTACATCACGGACAATATTAGCAGACAGCGACAAAGCCTTTGAAACTCGAGTAGCATCAAGACTCCCGGTCAAATTAATCCAACCGTTTTTATGCATTCGCTGAGCTTGCGTCAACTTTTCAGTCAACGATCTGCGTTCAAAATAGCCCACCATCATGAGAAAATTATAATGTACATAAGCAATATTAGCAATCTGTTGAATTGCAATTAAACTTTATCGGCGGCGCAGGAAATAATAGCCCACAACGAATGCCAGCACTATACTGATCGCAGTAATCGCCCAAAACATCAATGGATTATCGGCGCCTGGAACCGGCACGTTCATACCATACAAACCGGCGATCATCGTCGGAATAGTCAAAGCTACGGTAATTACGGTTAGCAGGCGAATCGTCTCATTAAGACGCGTATCCATCACCGCCCTATAACTGTCGCGCACATTAGTAATCGTCCTCAACAAACTTTTACAACGTGCAATCACCTGCTCCAAATCAATCGAAATATCCTCAACATCTTCCTTGTCATCGGCTTTAAGTCGCAATTTTTGAGTCGCAAGAAGCTTCTCGATTGCCCAGTTCATCGGAATTAGCGCGTCAAGATAATCATTCAATTTGCGCTCATACTCCGCCAAGGTGGCAATGTCATTAACTCTCAGCGTATGAATACTATCTGTAGCCGCTCGCATTTGGCGATTAATCGTTGCCACACGCCGCTGATATTGCGTTGAAATTGCCTCAACCATCGCCACCAAAAGCTCAACTTGTCGATCCGTCCTAATCCGCACTTTATCAATAAACGGTTGCCACAATCGTCCCAAACTATCTCTAGACAACGTCACGATATGATCTTTATTAATGCAGAATAAAATCGGCGTGGTAAAATCGTTAAAATCGTCATCAGTGTCCGGCAATCGCGCAATCAAATAAGTCCACTCGTCATCAAACTCAATACGCGGCACCTCGTGCGGGTCAAGCGCATCACTTATCAAATCCTCATCCAAGCCCAGTGTCAGCAATTGCGAAACCTCTTCGTCGCTTGGCCTTTCACAACGCACCCACGAACCAGACCGCAATTTTTCTTGCGGGCTAATTACTGAATCACTGTTTGTTGAACGAAGATATTGCAACATAATTTCATATTATAAAATAAAACATACATAAACACAAGAAGTTCCTGCGCCGTTTACAGGAACTTCTTGATTTTTATTACGATTTAACTATCGTGCCTGCCGAGCCGCTAATGGCTTCAGCGGTTTTATCCAGCGAAGTAATAATCGCCGTACGCCCCGACTTTCCATCCAGAAACGACAAGGCAGCCTGAGTTTTTGGCAACATCGAACCTGCCGCAAATTGTCCATCGTCAATATACTTTTGAAGTTCTTCTATTGAAACTTCCCCGAGAGATTGCTCATCTGGTTTGCCAAAATTAATTTTAGCAGCATCAACCGAAGTCAAAATCAGCAAGGTGTCGGCGTCCAAAAGATCTGCCAATTTTGCCGCGCCGAAGTCCTTATCAATGACCGCAGCGACGCCTTTCAATTGACCAGTTTCGTCTTGCAAAACAGGAATGCCGCCGCCGCCAGTTGAAACGACCGTCACGCCAGCATGAACCAGCGCCTTAATCACATCCGCCTCGACAATCGTCTGAGGTTTTGGCGAAGGAACGACACGCCGCCAGCCACGACCAGCGTCTTCTTTTACCGTGTAGCCGCGTTCGCTAGCAACGGTTTTTGCCTCGTCTTCCGAATAGAACGGACCAATTGGCTTGGTTGGATTTTGGAATGCTGGATCGCTCAAACTAACAATCGTTTGAGTTATAACGCTAACAGCGCGATTGTTCATTTGATTAACCATAAAGGCGTCATGAAAAGCCTGTTGCAACCAAAAGCCAATCAATCCCTGGCTCATAGCGCCAGAATCCTCCAGCGGCAAACTTGGCACATCTGGCGTGTTAATCGCCTCTTCATGTAACACTATGTTGCCAACCTGAGGACCATTGCCATGAACAATTGCTACGTTATGACCAGCCTGGATTAACGGTAAAAGTTGCCGAACCGTTTCATCGGCTACTCGTTGTTGTTGCTCAGACGCGGCTTCGCCCTGCCGTTGCAGGGCGTTACCACCGAGCGC
This sequence comes from uncultured Candidatus Saccharibacteria bacterium, assembly GCA_963539815.1. Lineage (GTDB taxonomy): Bacteria > Patescibacteriota > Saccharimonadia > Saccharimonadales > Saccharimonadaceae > Nanosynbacter. The sequence continues at coordinate 19,562 of CAUTMO010000006.1, forward strand.
TACTACAATAGTACGCTTCTTATCCATAGGCTACAGTGCTCCGAAAATTGCAATAACTGTAATGCTGATAATAGCAAATATCGCCATAATTGGAGCTGAGCGTTTTAGCCAGTCGCGATATGAAACACCAGCCAAAGCCAATCCACCCATTAACGACGCGATAGTTGGAGCCATCATGTTGATCAAGCCAGACGCTGTCGCAAATGCGGCAACCATAACTTCTTTGCTTGAACCAACCAAGTCAGCAATTGGCGCAATAACTGGCATAGTTGCTGCTGCCAAACCTGATGATGATGGCACGATAAATGACATTGGCAAGTAGAATAGATATGCCAACACACCGACAACGCCGCCACCAGCATCTTTCAGGAGAGATTCACCCCAGCTGATGATTGTGTCCTGGATTTCGCCATTAGACATCACCACAGAAACACCTGTTGCCACTGCGATAATCAAGGCAACTGGCAAGATGTCTTTCACACCGTCAATAAATGTATCAACTGGAAAAACACCCTCTTTCTTAAACTCTTTGTAGTAAATTGCAGTTATGACAATAGTTGACATCAAGAACAGTGTAGTGATTTCATTGAAATACCAATCACCAAATGCCGCACTGTGGACTACACCAAGTACCGCGCCAATAACCGGCAGACCTGCAGCCCATTCAAACATATCAGTGAAGAATGTGATATTCCAACTTCCCCATGGAATCAAGGAAAGAATCATTAGCACAAACGTAATAGCAAACACAGACATAACGACTTTTCGTGGACCAGTGAATTTTGGCACGTTTGTCATGTCGAGAGCAGCCGTAGCTGGCTTGTAGCGAACATCTTCTTTGTACTTGCCTGCCTTAACTTTTGCGGCATAACGCATAGTAAAGATAATCGCGGCAATCAAACAAAGTACTAAGATGATAGACATTATTGGGATAACGCTACCCAATTTCACGTCTGCGGTTTTTGCTGCAACACCAGTAGAGAATGGGTTGATTGTCGAGCCGAGCACACCAGTACCAGCACCCAACACAATCACCATCACACCAGTCATGGCGTTATAGCCAGCAGCAATCATCATCGGTATGACGAGCGCATAGAACGCCACAGTTTCTTCTTGCATACCGTAAGTAGTACCACCGATAGCGAATAAAATCATCAGAATCGGGATGAGCCACTTTTCCTTGCCCTTCATCTTTCGGAGCAGTGCGCCAAGAGAAGCATCAAGCGCACCAGTTTTCATAGTAACGCCTAAGAATCCACCAAGCACCATCACGAAGACGATGACATCAAGCTTGTCTGACATACCTTTAATAGGTGCAGTGAAAACGTCCCATAAACCTTGCTGGTCGTGTTTTTTGACCTCTTCCTTTTTACCGTCTTTTTCTTCCGTGACGGTTCGCTCTTTGTCGACTACGTGATACGAATTAGCTATACGATCGCCATCTTCGTTTGTCTTATATAGTCCAGAAGGAACAACCCACGTCAATGCCGCCATAACGATGATCACGACAAACAAAATAGTAAACGCCGACGGTGATCGAAGCTTCTGCTTTGCTTTTTTAATTTTTTCTACCATTGCCTCGGAGCCTCCTTAACCTCCTCATTACGACAACAACTACAATGTCAAAGCCATCACAGCCTTGATTGTATGCATACGATTTTCCGCTTGATCAAAAACTATCGAATGTGGCGAGCGGAACACCTCATCCGTCACTTCCATTGAATCCAAACCGAAATCTTCCTGAATTTTCTTTCCAGTAATCGTTAATGCGTCGTGGAATGCTGGCAAACAGTGCATAAACTTAACCTCAGGATTTCCCGTCAGATTAATCATCTGGCGATTAACTTGGAAATGTCGCAATTGGTTAATGCGTTCAGCAAACTTGTCTTCTTCGCCCATTGAAACCCAAACGTCCGTGTAAATCACATCGGCACCACGCAAAGCTTCTTCGAAGTTGTCAGTGATGGTAATACGTGCGTGGCTTGACCTGGCAAAATGATTTGCTTTATCGACCAAAGCTTGCTCTGGATGCAATTCACGAGGTGCCAAAATACGAAAATCAAGTCCCATAATAGCTGAGCCGATCATCAACGAGTTCGCCATATTGTTACGACCATCGCCAACAAACACCAGCTTAGTTCCCTTCAATTTTCCAACATGTTCTTCAATCGTCATGAAGTCAGCCAAAATCTGCGTTGGATGAAACTTATCGGTCAATCCATTCCATACTGGAACGCCAGCGTGACGCGCCAATTCCTCAACAGTCGCGTGATCAAAGCCACGGAATTCAATTCCATCAAACATTCGACCCAAAACCTTGGCAGTATCTTCAACCGTCTCTTTCTTACCCAATTGAATATCATCTTTACCGAGGTATTCTGGCGCAATTCCAAGATCGTTAGCCGCCACCGTAAATGCGCAGCGTGTTCGCGTTGAAGTCTTTTCAAACAACAAAGCCACGTTTTTACCCTCATGAATTCGGTGCGGAATGCCGGCATATTTCAATCGGCGATATTCACGAGCCGTGTCCAATAGCAAGCGAATCTCTTCAGCGGTATAATCACCTAAAGTTAGTAGCGATCGTCCTTTCAAACTCTGAGCCATTAGAATACATCCTCTCGTACTAGCGGCATACTCATACAGCGTGGACCACCACGACCGCGTCCAAGTTCAGCACCACTAATCTCAATAACTTCGATACCGTTTTCGCGCAATTTCTGGTTAGTTACGTAGTTGCGATCATAAGTCACCACAACACCCGGCGCAATCGCCAAAGTGTTTGAACCGTCATTCCACTGCTCACGAGCAGCAGCAATCGGATCGCCACCGCCACACTCAATCAACGTAACACTTGGCAAGCCCAGCGCAACTCTCAGAACATGCTCCAAATCTGTTTCGTGTGTAATTCGTGGGAATGGCTGACCTTCAACCTTCTCCAAAATGAAACAATTCATCCTGCCGCCATGGTCGCGAATTTCTGGGTGAATCGTAAACTTATCACGATCAATCATCGTAAACACCGTATCAAGGTGCATAAAGGCGTGAGATTTTGGAATCTCCATAGCGATAACCTTCTCAAACTTTGAGCCAGCAAACAATTTGGTCGCCATCTTTTCAATTGCCTCAGCAGTTGTTCGCTCTGAAACACCAATTGCCATAACCTTATCGCTTAATATCAATTCGTCGCCGCCTTCCATTGAGAATTTCTCTGTGCGGTTATACCAAACTGGCGCACGATTAGCAAAACGTGGATGGTGGTCGATGATGTAGCGCATAAATAGCGATTCACGACGACGAGCCGTCCAGTGCATCTTATTGATTGTCAAACCGTTACCAATTGCGGCAGCTGGGTCGCGTGTAAAGTATAGGTTTGGCATCGGATCGAGATAGAACGGATAATGATTTTTCTCGATCATATTATGAAGTTGCTGATGCTGATCTGGAGGCAAAGTAATTTCATCCTTGCGAACACCAGCCATAATCTTGCGGATCATAGCGTGAGTTGGCAAATCCAACAAGAATTGACGTAATGTTTGAGTAACACGGCGTGAATCTTGCTTAGAAGCAGCCAACATTTCATCGACAAATTGTTCGCGCAATTGATCTGTGTTAATTGCCTCGGCGACCAATTGATCCAGATACAGGACTTCGATTCCACGACTTCTCAATACTTCCGCAAAAGCATCGTGTTCAGCCTGCGCCACTTTCAGATATGGAATATCGTCAAATAAAAGATCAGTCAGATAGTCTGGCGTCAAATTTTCCAGCTCTTCACCTGGCCGATGCAATAGAACGGTCTTAAGTTTTCCTATTTCAGACGTGATGTGAATTGGTTCGTCCATCACAACCCTCCCCTGTTTATATTAGTGATGTTTTAATTGTAACACGTTTATGTTTTTGAACAAGAGGAGATAATTGCCAGACTAGCTTCAGTTCTGACTGTGAATTGTCGGTTAACTTTCAGCCATTCATCAGTAGCTTTTGCGGCGCCCGGCAGAGCTTCATTTGCGTAATCATCGACAATAATTATCACGTCTTTATTAAACTTACTTTCACAAACCCGGAAAGAATCGACAATTGACTCATAAAAATCGCCATCAAAAAACGCAAACATAATATTTTCCGGCACGTCATCAGAAGTAAAATCGGAAAACCAGCCTTTGTGAATAATCGGTGGCTTCAACCCCGCTTTCTTAAAATTCTGGACAAATGTCTTACGCGGCGCTAATAACTCGCCAGCCTTAAATTGATCACCCGCGGCGCTATTATCCTTCTGGGTTTTTTCTGGCAATCCCGCAAACGAATCGTAAACGTGAAACTCGCCCGTAAAATTATAATCATCCAGCAGTCGGCGAATAAACAGACTAGTTGTACCGACATAACAGCCAAACTCCACAATGTTTCCAGTGGCGCCACGACGTAGAGTTTTTTCCAACTCTCTTAAAAGCGCACCCAGTTCTTTTATATCGACTTGGTCGGAAATAATTGGGTATTTAGCGAGGAGTTGGTCTGCGATATTCATGACTTAATTATAAATAGTTCGCCAAATATCGACAAATTTATCAATTTTCTAACGAACCAAACAACAAATAAGTTATGCGGCTAAAAATAGTAGATAAATTGATAGTATCACGATACAGTATATAGGTAGGAATATTACTTATGGGACTAGATACACAAGCACAAAAAGAAAGATTAAAACGAGCCAATAACAGCGCCGGCTTACGATACAATCGAACTATTAATTTAGAAATCAAGAATATAAAAAGGAACCTTCAAGCCCTAAATCGAGAACCTGAGTACCTCAATGAGCTATTTAAGTTAACTTATAAGGCGAGAAAAGAATTATTATTTTTTAAAACTGGTCACCCAGACAAAACGGAAGAATTAAAACAGCTACGCAAAAATGTAAAATCAGTTATTGATAAATTATTAAGCTTAAAAACTAAGTCAAAGAATGAAAATATATCATGGAGTATATTAACTAAGAAGTTAAAAATCGCCATAAAATTATCTAATGATCTTTACTGGTTTTTCAGAGATCTCCAAGATAAAGAACAGCAAAAGAAGGAAGAATATGCAAAAACTAGCATTGACACAGGTCCTATATGGTCACTTCATGCGACACTGAGGAGCTTGTTGGATTTCATCAATGATGGAGTCAAGATAGATCTATTCTCTACGCCACGGATGATTCTAAAAGGCGAAGCTGGCATTGGAAAAACCCACTTGCTTTGCGACTATGCCAACAGTCGAATTAGCCTTGGAAAACCTACCTTAATTTTCCTATCAGATGAGCTTGCAAGCATAGAAGACACAAACCCCGTAGTGTGTATGGCGAAATTAATGGGTTACACAACTAGCGCAAGTTTTCTAAAGGACTTGAGGTCTCTAGCTAATTCCCTACCCGAGAGAGTTTGTTTGATTATAGACGCCATCAACGAGGCGGATGCTATAAAATGGTCACAGCTCTCAGAACTTTTTAGCATTAAGGGATTGTCTTTAGTTATTAGTGCTCGCAGTGGTTATGAAAAAATAATACCAAACAGAAGAAAATATAGCACAGTAGAGCATTTTGGATTTTCCGAAATGGAGTGGGACGCCATATCTACATTTTTCAAACATTATAAGATGAAAATGCCAGAAATCCCAATTATTAATCCAGAATTCAGAAATCCGTTGTTTTTAATGATATTTTGTGAAGCTTATGCGAACAAACCAAATAAGACATTTAAAGGACATGGCGCTACGCATGTCTTTGAACGGTATGTGATAGAACAGTCAAAAAAGATAGCAAAAGAATTAAATATAAAATTAGGCAAGAAGAATTACTTATGGTGGAACGTCATAAAACAAATTGGTATGTGGATGGGTCAAAACAGAATCTCAGTCATATCACGTTATAATATATTAAGAATCATTGAGGCTGACCCCAAATTATCTAATCATGCATTAGAGCTCTTAAAATTGATGGAAAAATATGGTCTGTTATTAAAATATCCAAGATACGGAAAAAATAGTAAAAGAATTGAATACAAATATAAATTTACCTACAACCGTTTTAGCGATCACTTAATCGTACGCTCCCTGCTCACTGAGAATAAAATCAACTCTGAAGTAAGCGCTCAGAGATTTTTTGTAGATGGAAAGTTTTTGGATGAAAACATAAACAACATCGGACTACTAGAAGCTCTATCAATACAGATACCAGAAAGATGCAAGAAAGATAAGGTTGAATTCGTATGGGTAATTCCAGAGAAATACAGAGATGATTATAGAATAAAGACTGCGTTCCTTAATAGTATAAAATGGCGCAATGTTGAACTTGACGGTTTTGATAAGAAAACAGGCAAGGCTTCCTATATCAATGAATCTCAGATTAAAAAGTACATAAGTACATATATGAATGATTCAATATATGACCTACATCAAGTGATGGACTGCTTATTTGATGTTTCCGTAGTTCCCAATCACCCGCTAAATGCACTGAGGCTTCATGAAATATTGAGTAGAACTAATTTAGCAGAAAGAGACTCGTGGTTTCAACAATACATGCTTAACGCTACCAGCGAACAAGGTAATACTATATCAAGAATCCAATCTTGGAGCATCAGTAGGCTACCAAGAGACATAAACGACCAAAAGACGATACTGCTGACCGGCATAGCCCTAGTATGGACTCTATCATCAACAGACAATGACCTACGTGATCGATCAACAAGAGCATTAATCCAGCTATTTAGGTATCACCAAGATGTCCTAGTAAAATTGCTAGAGATGTTTATTGATATTGACGACCCCTATATAGTCGAGAGATTATTTGCCACAACATATGGCGTTGTCTCGTTAAATCCACATAATAAGGCTGGATTTCAGTCATTAGTTGTGTGGATTTATAAAAACCACTTCCTAAACAAAAATCGCAGACCAGACGCATTATTGGACGACTATGCGAAAGGACTAATTGAACTATATATTCGAAAATACAAGAATAATATTCACGTAGGCCTTAATAAAATTAAGCCCTCATTCGCATACTATAAGTTTCCAAATAACATACCAGACATAGATAGTCTTAGAAGAAAATATGACAATAATAATTATTTTTCGATCTGGGGATCGCTCATGTATGGCGAAGGTGGAGCCGCTTTAGCAGATTTTGGTAATTACACAGTAGGTTCTTATTTAAGCGGGTTTACAAACATTCCCCTATCCAAAAAATTGCCCAACCCCAACACCTCTAGAAAAGGCTTTGACAAGTTCAAAAAGTCACTCTCTAAAAAACAAAAGAAACTATTAGAAGAATATCACTCCAAAAGTTTTAGTAACCGCTTTAATTTTAGTTTTGTTGAATCTACTGTTGTCAAGCAAGAAATATCAGACGATGAGGTAACACAAGCATTAGACAACTTCGAAAGGTCGCTATCATTTTTTAAAAAATGCAAATATAAGAAATATAAACCCTACGTCGTCGGCAAAAAAACCTTTACTAAAGCCTTCGAAGATTACGATATTAATATAGCGCGTAGATGGATAATGGACAGGGTTATAAAGCTTGGATGGAGACCAGAGCTTCATGAAGAATATGATAGAGGTCGTAGTAGTTTTGATCGCCTCCAAAATGACAGTGTTGAGCGTATAGGTAAAAAATACCAATGGATAGCCTTGTACGAATTCTTAGCAATGATAGGATCGAATTATCACTATATTCAAGATAGTTGGCTGGACAATACTTCCAAGATATTCAAGGGCGCCTACCAGACATATGCAAGAGATCTGGATCCTACTGTCGATCCATTACTATTGGAAAAATTTACAAACAAAAATGATGACAAAAAGGATATCTGGTGGAAACCTTCATACAATGCGTGGAGAACAGAAAACTGGCAATTTTCATCCGAAGACATACCAAGACCAAAAACTATAATAGAGAGTAAACATGGTAACAAGACTTTTATTACACTCTTGAGCTGGGCGATTTGGAAGAGTGAGAGAGAAAACCCAGAAGATGAAGACGATAGAAGATATCGCGAACTATGGATCCGCACCCAAGGGTATGTCGTTTACAAAAAAGACTTACAAACAATTATAAGATGGAGTAAAGACAAAAGATTCTATAATGATACACTACCACAGCCTGCTGACCATAGCCATTCGGTATTTCTTTCAGAGTTCCCTAATAGTTCTGCATATCAAGATACTATAGCAATCTATAAGCCAGGCGATGGATGGATAACTCCCGACGAACAAGCACCCTTCAAAGTTATACAACCTGTTATTCAATATTCTGGCAGTAGCTTTGAAGAAGACCGAGCTCTTAGAAATACAGGCATTAGAATTTATAGTCCAAATTTAGCCATAAGAAAGTTATTAAGCATACAAGATACTGATAACTTAGGAATATATAAATCAAAAGACAAAAACATATGCATGTTTAATCCCGATTTAGATAAATACTTAAGTTCAGATTCTTTATTAGTAAACAAAAATGAATTTATAAAAGAACTTGAGAGAAAAGAACTGACTATCATATGGTCAGTCCTGGGTGAAAAACTTTATCACAATAATGGCAATTATGCGAAGCAGCGTTTAGAGGTTCAGGGTATCTGCTATTTAGATGATAATGGAAAAATTATTGAGGATGTAAGATATGAAGTACGTTAATTATGAATCATATTTCACCTCGTCTTGCTTATTATTAATCACTCAGCAAACTGACTATTGTAAAGCTCGGCGTAAAAACCGTTTTGCTTCAGCAGAGCTTCGTGATTGCCCTGCTCAATGATATTCCCGTCCTTAACCACCAAAATCAAATCAGCGTCACGAATAGTACTCAAACGGTGCGCAATAACAAAACTAGTCTTTCCCTGCATCAACTTCTCCATGGCTTTTTGAATAAGGACTTCGGTGCGCGTGTCGACCGAGCTTGTCGCTTCATCCAGAATCAGCATTGGCGCTTTTTCTAGCATCGCCCTGGCAATTGTCAGCAACTGCTTTTCTCCCTGGGAAATGTTAGCAGCCTCCTCACCAAGAACCATATCATAGCCGCCCGATAGCGACCGCACAAAATGATCAACATGCGCTTCTTTGGCGGTTTTTATCATCTCTTCCTCGGTAGCTTTTGGATTGCCATACATCAAATTCTGACGAATCGTGCCATTAAACAGCCACGTATCCTGCAGCACCATACCAAACATTTGACGCACATCGCTACGTTTCATTCTACGAATATCCACGCCGTCAATTTTAATCGAACCGCTATTAATCTCATAAAATCGCATTAGCAAGTTAACCAGCGTCGTTTTACCGGCACCAGTCGGACCAACAATCGCTACGCGCTGACCTGGCTTAATGTGCGCCGATAAACCTTTGATGATTGTTTGGTCTGGCTTATATCCAAAGACGACGTTGTCGAATTCAACTTCGCCTTTTACGTTGGACAATTTCACCAAGTTATTCGATTCAACCGATTCTTCTGGCTCGTCCAAAAACTCGAATACTCGCTCGGCGGCAGCAGCTGTCGATTGCAAAATATTAGCAATATTAGCAACCTGAACCAGCGGCTGATTGAACTGGTCGACGTATTGAATAAACGCCTGAATGTCGCCGATTTTTAGCCGACCATTAATTGCTAGCCAACCGCCCAAAATTGTCATAGCGACATAACCAATATTGCTGATAAAATTTATAATCGGGTGAATCAAGCCAGAAAAGAACTGAGCCTTCCAAGCGCTCTCCTGAAGCCGATTATTGATCTTAGAAAACTTAGCAATCGATTTTTTCTGACCATTAAAGACGCGCATCACTTGATGACCGCCATACATTTCTTCAATGTGTCCGTTGAGTTCACCAAGCTGCGTTTGCTGGCGTAAGAATTGTTTTTGCGAACTCTTTGCAATCAGCGTAATCACGCCACCCGCCAGCGGAAGCACCAGTAGCGCAACTAGCGACATCTGCCAGCTAATCGAAAACATCATCACCAAAATCCCCAGCACCGTAACCGTTGAAGTTATAATTTGCGATAAACTCTGATTTAGCGTTTGACTAATCGTATCGACATCATTAGTTATGCGACTAAGAACTTCGCCGTAAGTTTGCTTATCGAAATAACTCAGCGGCAAGCGATTTATTTTTTCGGACAATTGTTGTCGCATCCTGAAAGTTACGGTTTGCGTCACCTGAGTCATTGTCCAAGTTTGAATATAGCGAAAAATTGCGCTCAGCACATACATTCCGACTAGCAAAATAATTATTCGCCAAATAGCGTCAAAATGAAATTCTGGACGCCGACTAAGATCTAGCTTTTTAATTGACTCAAGCTGGCTGGACGGAATCTGTCTTTCAATCTCCGACTTATTCGGCAATCGGTTCAAGACGTTCGCGCCAGTAGTTCCCGTTGACAAAGAAACGCCTTTTGGCAATTTGCCAGTGATCGCCTCGTAAGCTTTCATATTGGCATAATCATCAACAATTTGATTCGTCGCGCCGCCTAAAATCTTCGGGCTGGCAATCGCAAAAATCGTGCTCCCAATTGCAAAAACCAGCACCATCAACATTTGCCATCGAAAATCCGACAAATATTTAATTAGCTTCTTGACCGTTCCCTTGAAATCTTTAGCCTTTTCGCCAGTGCCCATTCCGCCCATCGGGCCGCCCATTCGTACTTGCTGTCGCTTTTTCGTGGTTTGCCTAGACATTACAACGCTCCTTTCGCAGCAATAGACATTTTCTGCAAATCGTCTTCCGAGAGTTGCGAAGCGGCAATTTCTTGATAAACTTCACAATCTTTCATCAATTCCTGATGCGTTCCCTGACCGACAATTTTTCCCTCATTAAGCACAATAATTTTATCTGCATTCATAATCGTATTAATTCGCTGACCGACAATTAACACGGTTTTATTCTTAGTTTCCTTTGCAAGTGCAGCCCGTAACTTCGCGTCCGTCTTAAAATCAAGCGCCGAAAACGAATCGTCAAAAATATAAACATTCGGCTCAACCGCAATAGCCCTCGCGATCGACAAACGCTGGCGCTGACCACCAGAAACATTGCCGCCGCCCTGAGCGATTTCACTTTTATAGCCATTTTTTAACTCGCTAATAAATTCTTCCGCTTGGGCAATTTTAGCCGCCTTCTCGACCAACTCATCATCAGCCTCAGCGTTACCGTATTTGATATTGCTGGCAACCGTTCCACTAAACAGCACACCTTTTTGCGGCACGTAACCAATTTGACCAGACAAATCTTCCAATTTCAGATTTCTAATATCCACGCCATCAAGCAAAATCTGCCCCGCCGAAACATCATAGAAACGAGGGATCAAATTTATCAGCGTCGATTTTCCCGAGCCAGTACTGCCGATAAACGCCGTTGTCTGACCAGGTTCGGCTACAAAATTAATATCCGAAAGCACCGGCAAATCCGCGTCAGGATAAGTAAACGTAACGTCCTTAAACTCAATTTTTCCCTTAGCATCTTTTGGCAATTTTTTCGGCGACTTCGGGTCAGTAATTGACGGCAAAGTGTCTAAAACTTCTCCGACTCGACGCACTGATACGGCGGCTCTTGGCACCATAATAAACACCATTGACAGCAACAAAAACGAGATTATAACCTGCATCGCGTATTCCAAAAACGCCATCATATTACCAATTTGCAAATTGCCGCTACTTATCAAATGCGCGCCAAACCACACAATTGCCACACTCGAAAAGTTCATCACCAAAGTCATAATCGGATCAAGCAACATCATCAAACGATTCACGAATAAGTTCATCTTATTCAATTCCGTATTGGCTTCTTGGAATTTTTTCTGCTCAATCTTCTCGTTATGGAACGCGCGAATAACTTTTAGCCCAACCAAATTTTCCCGCGCCACCAAATTAAGTTTATCCACCAGAGTCTGCAATTTCTTAAACCTAGGTACGGCAATCGTAAATAACGCGGCGATAACCACGAGCAAAATAAACACCGCCAAAGCGATAATCCAGCTTAGATCGGGCGCATTATTCATGGCTTTTTGCAAACCACCAATTGCCATAATCGGCGCCATTAACGCCAGCCTCAGCAGCATTATTGACGTTGTTTGAATCTGCTGAATATCATTCGTTGAGCGCGTAATCAGCGACGCCGTAGAAAACTTGTTAAAATCCGCCAAAGAAAAACTTTCTATTCGTTCAAACAATTTCAATCGCAATTTTTGCGCCATTCCCGTAGCAATTCGCGCCGCCAAAAAACCCACAACAATTGAACAAAACCCACCAGCCGCCGTCACCAAAATCATCATCAAGCCATTATTCCAAATCGCCGACATATCTTGTTTAATAATGCCGTTATTGACAATTTCCGACATTTTATCCGGCAGCCACAAATTTGCCATCACAACGCCATACGTGAATCCAATCAAGATAATAAACAGCAACCAATAATCTCTAAAAATTCGCAAAATATGTTTCATCTATAGTCCTTTACGTTCTAAGTCCACCTTATATTATATCATTTTAGAACTAGTCGATTCCATTTTAATAATTACAATTGGACAAAAATATCCGTTAGTTTTATACTGTTTTTTAGCGTCGGGGTGTGGCGCAGCTCGGTAGCGCGCACCGTTCGGGACGGTGAGGTCGCTGGTTCAAATCCAGTCACCCCGACCATGAAATTATTGGGCGTACGTTCGGCTTAATTGAACCTCTGGCTATTAGCAATCAAAGGAGGTTTTATGCGACGAAGAGTAAACGTACGCGGAATTATCATCAACAACAAGGGCGAAATTTTTTGCCAACAATTGACCGCCAATAACGGCAAAGGGCGTAATTTTTGGTGTACGCCGGGCGGCGGTTTGGAAATGGGCGAAAGCTTGTTGGATGGCTTGCGTCGAGAAATGATTGAAGAAACTGGCGTCAAACCAGAAATTGGTAAGCTGTTATTTATCCAACAATTCGCCGAATCAGGCGAACAATCAGCACATGGCCCGAACGAGCAATTGGAATTTTTCTTCCTCATCACTAACTGGCAAGATTACCAGCACATTGATCTGGAGCAAACATCGCACGGCGTCGAGGAAGTAGCGGAATGCGGCTTTGTCGATCCGAAAACCACGCGAATTTTACCGAGTTATCTGACAGAGGTTGACCTGGACCAGCTGGTTAATAAATTGACAGAAGTTCCAGTTCTAAGCGAATTATAGCGAGGTCGCTCGGGCTATTTGGCGAAGAATTTTTTGGCACGTTCAGTTTTCGGGTGATCCATTACCTGAGCTGGCGTGCCATTTTCGATTATTTCTCCCTTATCCAGAAAAATCATCCGCGTCCCAACTTCGCGGGCAAATTTCATTTCGTGCGTAACGATTACCATCGTCATTCCCTTTTTGGCAACTTTTCTAATCACATCCAAAACTTCGCCAATCATCTCTGGATCTAGCGCTGAAGTCGGCTCATCAAAAAGCATGATTTTCGGCTCCATCGCTAGCGCCCGCGCAATTGCTACTCGCTGTTTTTGACCGCCAGACAAACTATTCGGCGAAGCGTCCGCTTTGTCTAATAGCCCAACATCGTCCAATAAACTTCGCGCCAATTTTGTCGCTTTCTGATCTGAAAATTTACGCAGCTTTTTCGGAGCTAATTTAATATTTTCAATCACGCTCAAATTCGGGAACAGATTAAATTGCTGAAAAACCATGCCAATATTCTGACGCAACGCATTCAAGTTCACGTGTGGATCAGTAATTTTTACTCCATCGACAATAATCTCGCCCGAAGTCGGCTCCTCCAGCAAGTTCAGACAACGCAAGAATGTCGACTTGCCAGAACCAGACGAGCCAACCACCACGACAATCTCGCCCTCTTCAATTTCCACGTCAATATCGCGAAGAACTCGATTTGTGCCGAACGTTTTTTTCAAGTTTTTAACGCTGATCATCGTCATGCTTCAATTTCCTTTCTACTCGCGCCATTACTCGCGTAAAAATCGCCGTCAAAATTAAGTACATCGCTGCAGCGGCAAATAGCGATTGAAAAGCTGTCGCCGTTTGGAAACGAATATTGTCCGCGCCTCGCATAATATCATTCAAGCCAATCCAACCAACAACCGAAGTTTCCTTTAATAGCGCGATAAATTCACTAATCAACGCCGGCAATGAATTTCTCATTGCTTGTGGTAAAATAACCAGCCGCATTGCCTGCCAATTACTCAATCCCAAAGACCTGGCTGCTTCCATTTGACCCTTGTCAATACTCTGAATTCCGCCACGAATAATCTCGGCGATATACGCGCCGCTATTTATCCCGAACGCCACCGCCGCCACAAAAATCTTTGGCATAAATTGATACGACCCAAAAACGACGTAATACATAATCAATAGCTGGACCAAAAGTGGCGTGCCACGAATAATATCGACATAAATTTTTCCCAAACTAGCCAGCGGATTAAAGTTCGCGAGTCTGCTTGTTTTCATCCTGCCAAATGGACGTAAATTCGACGTGCGCATCAGAGCGACAAGCACGCCAATTGCCGATCCTAAAATAAGCGACAACACAGTCAAAACCAGCGTCACCTCTAATCCATGCCACAAAAATAGCCATCGACCGCCGCCAAAAATCACTTCCCAAAAATTCACGATTTTGCCTCCTCACCAAAATATTTGCGGATTAATTTTTCATAGCGACCATCTTTTTTCATCTTGGTAATTTCTTTATTAACCTTTTCTAAGAGGTCTTTATTATCTTTTTTAATAGCAATCGCATAACTTTCATCACTGAGCGCGCCCGATAAGATTTCTAAGTCAGAAAATCCAGCCGAATATTGCTTTGCGGGAGCGTCGTCCAGAATAACCGCTTCAATTTTTCCCGAACTTAATTCCTGTAAAACACTCGGCGCGGTTTGGAATTGTGTGACTGATGCGCCAGCAATTTTAGACGCCAAAGTATCGCCAGTCGTACCCAGCTGCACGCCAATTTTTCGCCCTGGCAATTGATATTTATTGCGAATCGGACTGCCCTTTTTAACAATTATCCTCTGTGACGCCGAATAATACGGATCCGAAAACAGCGCATTTTTTTCTCGCTCAGGCGTCACTGTCATTCCGGCCGCCACCATATCAATTTGCCCACTATCCAACGCCGGAAGTAGCCCGTCAAACGACATATCTTCAACCTTCAAATCTTTGCCCAAGCTTTTAGCAATTTCCCTCGCCAGATCAACGTCAAAACCAACCACTTGATTATTATCAATATATTCAAACGGCTTAAATCCAGCATTCGTGCCCATCACCAAAACATCAGTTTTTGAGCCAATTACGCCATCTCGATGTAAAATATCGCCCAACATCAAACAAATCATCCCCGCAAATAAAACCAGCCCAATCCACCAACTAATTCCGAATGTGCGCGTCTTATTCTTGCTCATACTTTTATTATACCCCTTCATCCGCAAAAAACGTAAGTGATATAATAGAATGGTGAGAAAAATTAAATTTACCAAACGTTTCTGGATTAAATCAATATCAATCATTTTGCTTTTTTTGGCGGCATTTTGCTTAATTGCGGCGCGCTATAAATATATCGTCTTTAAAAATTCGCAAATCGACGAGATAATTTTTTATTTCGTTAACGGATTAGCTGGTGGCAAATCTGACAATTTATGGTCGGCCGTCCTGCAAAATCTTCCGCTGGTTTTCCTATTATTCGGCGCTTTATTAATCCCAATGTTCGACAAATCGATCTCTTTTATCAATCGCATAATCGCCTTCTGTTTGAAAAAAATCAAATCATCACGAAAACTCACCTTGCCGTTTTTGAGATTACGAAATCAAGCAATTTACTCGCTGAGTATGTTTTTAATTGCGATTGTCCTTCTGATTCAAAGTTTCGGCATCCCTAATTATATTTACGCCCTGACCCAATCAACCAAATTATACGAAGAAAATTACGTCAATCCAAAAACCGCCAAATTGACTTTCCCAGAGAAAAAACGCAACTTAATATACATTTACATGGAGTCAATGGAAAACACTTTAGCATCAAAAGCTAATGGCGGCAGTTCCGAAACCTCCATCATTACAGAATTGGAAGAATTGGCGTTAAAAAATACCTCATTCTCAAACAAAGCATCCGGTGTCGGCGGCGCTCTGCCTGCAACAAACACCGGCTGGACCGTGGCAGGAATGGCTGCGCAATCTGCCGGCGTACCACTGAAAGAAAACTTGGTTGGTGGGCGCGACCATAACGCCCTGGGCGAGTTTAAAAAGTTCTTGCCAGGCGCTTATAGTCTTGGTGAGATTTTAGAAAAACAAGGTTATAATCAAACGTTCATTATGGGCTCTGAAGCAAGTTTTGGCGGACGCGATAAATTATTAACTCAGCACGGCAACTTCAATATCGAAGATTACAATTACGCCAAAAAACACGGAAAAATCTCCGAAGATTACAAAGTTTGGTGGGGTTATGAGGATAAAAAATTATTCCAATTTGCCCGCGAAGAAGCCTCGCGCTTGGCGGCGTCAGACAAGCCGTTTAACTTGCAACTATTGACCGCCGACACGCATTTTACCGATGGATATTTGGATGAAACTTGCGCCAAAACATTCAGTAATCAATACGACAATGTTCACGCTTGCTCCTCAAAACAAGTTGCCGCATTCGTCAATTGGGTTAAGTCTCAGCCATTTTATGAAAACACCACTATTGTCATTTCTGGAGACCATTTAGGAATGCAGACTTCATACTACGACGAAAAAATTGGCGGAACTAATTATCAGCGAACCATTTATAACACGTTCATAAATCCAGCCATTTCGACTAGTCACTCAAAGAACCGCCAATTCACGACATTCGATATGTATCCGTCAACTTTGGCGGCGCTGGGAGTTAAAATTGACGGCGACCGATTAGGTCTGGGCACAAACTTATTTTCTGGAAAGAAAACCTTGGTCGAACAATACGGCGGAATTGAAAACTTAAATTCAGAACTTTCCAAACGTTCCGCTTATTACGAAAATAAGATTTTCACCAAATCCGGCAATTAGCCATTGTAGCCATTTGGATTATTACTCTGCCAGTTCCAAGCGTCGCGGCAAGCATCTTCAATTGTCAATTCTGCTCGCCAGCCTAATTCTTTTTCTGCCAATCCTGGGTCTGCATAGCACGCCGCAATATCACCCGCTCGACGTGGCGTAACTTGATATGGAATATCGCAACCAGACGCTTTCTCAAACGCCTTCACTAATTCCAAAACCGAAGTACCACGACCAGTGCCAATATTATAGACTTTATACTCGTTCGGTCGGCCTAAATTCTCCAGAGCTGCCACGTGAGCCTTTGCCAAATCAACCACGTGAATATAATCGCGCACACCAGTTCCATCTGGAGTGTCATAATCGTCACCAAAAACGCTCAAATGGTCTCGCTTGCCGACAGCAACTTGCGACACAAACGGCAGAAGATTATTTGGAATTCCGGAAGGATCTTCCCCGATGCGACCACTCGGATGCGCGCCAACTGGATTAAAATAGCGGAGAGACGTAAATTGCCAATTTTGATTTGTCGCAGAAATATCGCGAAGCATTTGCTCAATCATCAACTTTGTTTGGCCATATGGATTCGTGGCAGACAACGGCATATCTTCGGTAATTGGCAATCGAGCTGGGTCGCCGTAAACTGTTGCCGAGCTGGAAAACACCAATTTCTTCACGTCAAATTCTTGCATCACATCAAGCAAAACCAACGTACTTTCGAGATTATTTTTATAGTAAAGAAGCGCCTTTTCAACCGACTCGCCAACCGCCTTCAACCCAGCAAAATGAATTACAGCATCAATTTTCTCAGACTTAAACAATTCTGATAGTCGCTGATGATCACATAAATCGAATTCATGAAACGGTATTGATTGACCGGTGATTTCTTCAACTCGCCTCAGACTCTCGACGGATGAGTTTGATAAATTATCGACCACCACTACGTTATGATTTGATGATAATAGTTCGATGATAGTGTGACTGCCGATATATCCAGCGCCACCAGTGACAAGAATATTCATACACTTAACATATCACAAAATAACTATTTATTTTATTAGCACTCTTGCACTGAGAGTGCTAATTTGTTATGATAGCTATATCAAATTTCACCATTCTGTCTTTTACTGGGGCGCAACAAATTAGGACTAAAAACCAAAAGGAGGATTTTATGCCACCAAACATGAATCAAGAAGAAACAACTAAACCGCTCGAAAAATTTGGTACAGATATAACGGCGTTGGCGCGAGAAGGCAAACTCGATCCAGTGATCGGTCGAGATGAAGAAATTCGACGCACTATGCAGATTTTAAGTCGCCGCACTAAAAACAATCCCGTCCTCATCGGTGAGCCAGGAGTTGGTAAAACCGCAATTGTTGAGGCATTGGCGCAGCGAATTGTCAAAGGCAACGTTCCTGCTTCACTGAAGGATAAGCGACTAATTTCCCTAGAGATTTCCAGTCTTCTGGCAGGCGCTAGTTTTCGTGGACAATTTGAAGATCGATTGAAAGCTGTTCTAAAAGAAGTAGAAGACGCAGCTGGTGAGATTATTCTTTTTGTCGATGAAATTCACACCATGGTTGGCGCTGGGAAAAGCGAAGGCAGTATGGACGCGGGTAATATGTTAAAGCCAGCGCTGGCTCGCGGAAAATTGCACATGATTGGCGCGACAACGCTCGCTGAATATCGTCAATATGTCGAAAAAGACGCCGCCTTAGAACGAAGATTCCAGCCAGTTTACGTTGGCGAACCAAGTTTTGATGACACTGTCGCCATTTTGCGCGGATTGAAGGAAAAATACGAAATTCATCACGGAGTAAAAATTGCTGACGACGCAATCGTGGCAGCCGCCAGATTGTCCACCAGATATTTGCCCGACCGATTCTTGCCAGACAAAGCAGTCGACTTGCTTGACGAAGCGACCAGCTCACTCAAAATGCAATTAGAAAGCGTGCCAATTGCGCTGGATCGATTGAACAATAGACGCTTGCAATTGGAAATCGAGGAAGCGGCGCTGAAAAAGGACAAATCCGACCACGCCAATATTCGCAAAGATGAAATCAAGGAACAAGTTGCCGAGATTCGCGCAAAAGCCGAAGTGATTGATAAAAAATGGCAACACGAAAAAGACATTTTGCAAACCGTCAACACGACTACCGAAAAAATGGACAATCTGCGCTCACAATTAGAAATTGCTGAACGCGACGCGGACCTCGCCACTGCTAGTCGCATTAAATATGGCGATTTACCGGAGCTGGAGAAAAAATTAGCAAGCGCCCGCGAGGAGCTAGCGGCAATTCCAACCCACGACCGATTACTCCGCGAAGAAGTTACGCCTGACGATATCGCCGGCGTGGTGGCGCGCTGGACCGGGATTCCAGTGGAGCGATTGATGGAAAGTGAATCTAGCAAATTGACCAAATTGGAGGAATCAATCAGCCGCCAAGTCATTGGGCAAGATCGCGCCGTGGCAGCTGTAGCAAGCGCCATCCGTAGGTCACGCGCTGGACTCGGCGACGTTAATCGACCGATTGGCTCATTCCTATTCCTCGGCCCTACTGGCGTGGGAAAAACAGAAGTCGCCCGCAGTTTATGTCGTGAATTATTCGACGACGAGCACGCCATGATTCGAATTGACATGAGTGAATATATGGAGCGTCACGCCGTAGCCAGATTGATCGGTTCGCCTCCAGGATATGTCGGCTACGATCAGGGCGGTCAATTGACGGAAGCCGTTAGACGACGTCCGTATAGCGTGGTTTTATTTGACGAAATCGAAAAAGCACACCCCGACGTATTTAACGTTCTATTGCAAGTTTTGGACGACGGTCGATTGACGGACGGACAAGGACGAACGATTGACTTTAGCAATACTATTATCATCATGACCAGCAACGTCGGATCGCAAATGATTATGGACTACACAGGCAACGACATTAGCTCGCTCGACAATCAAATTTTAGAAACGCTTCGTGGTCATTTCCGTCCAGAATTTTTAAACCGAATCGACGACATCGTGATTTTTGATCGCATTCATCCTGAATCGATGCGTGCAATTGTTGACGTGCAATTAGAAAAAGTTGTTCGCCAAGTTAAAGATAGTCGCGACATAACACTGGATTTTGACAATAGCGTTCGTGACATGTTGGCGCGAGACGGCTACGACCCGAGTTTCGGCGCTCGGCCACTTAAGCGTTTGATTCAAAAACGCGTGCTTGATCCTTTGGCGCTCGAACTGATCGACGGGCGAATTCACGACGGAGATACGGTAAAAGTTGCTGCCGCGGATGATCGAATTGCCTTTACGAATATCGTATAATAGATGCATGGATCAAATTCGCAGCGAGTACTTGGAAAATCATACCAGCAAAACCTATCAAGAGCGGATGAACCAGACAGCGTCATCCAAATTCGGAGCCATCGAAAAACACCTTGGTAAAAACGTCAAAATACTTGATTTCGGTTCTGGTTTCTCGCCAGAATTCATCAAACAAGTGGCGCAAACAGGAACTCACTACGTAGCCTATGATGTTTCACAAATTGTTCAATCTCAACTTCAAGAAAATAACATTGATTTTATTAATAAAGAACAACTTGAAAACACCGAAGATGAGTTCGACATTATCTACATGTCGAGTGTATTTCACGAGTTGATGAGCTATCTATCCCGACCTGAGCGCACTAAAACGTTCGCAATGCTAGATAGAGCACTCAAACCTGACGGCACCATTATCATCCGCGATTGGGGTCCCGGCGAGACGTCAAGCCTAGTCACATCTATCGAAGTAGCATCCGAGGATGTTAACGATGAAGTTTACACATGGATCAAAGCGCTTGTTAAAAATTCAGTGATTAGCATGCCTACTATCGCTTGCGACGACAATGATAATCCTATCGTTCCGTACATCTACAAGGCAAATAACCAAACTATTTACGAAATCATGTTTCACGCGGTTTGGGGTCTAGATTCACTTGAACGCGAATCAAAAGAATCGTACGTTATCGTGGACAACCTTATTCACAAATGGATTTGCGCGCCACACGGTTACAAAATAACACAGTCACAGAATGAATTCGATGAAACCTATTTGCCACATTTACAAAAATACTTCAAAATCGATAGTATTCCATGGCCAACAAAGGTTATTTACGAACTAAAAAAGAGATCGTAATAACACACCAGCAAACTTTATAGCACAACTACCACAATGAATTACAACGATAAGCACTACAAACTAACCATCAAATCAGCGCTTTTAGGAGTCGGCAGAATGCTTGGTCTACCGAAATATTTCCTAATAACAATTGTCGCAACCACAGCCTTCGCCGTGATAATTTATTTCGCAATCAACGCCAATTTTTACGGACCGCTGATGATGTCGCGCTTACCAATCCTCGATAAAATCGCGCTGCTCGGCTCGATGATTATATACATCTTCAAACAAAGTTTCACTTCACTAAATGGCGCGCTGCTTGTAATAGTGTCAATTCTTCAAGGCGTATCGATCGCCGCTGTAATTTTTACAGCAAAGAATAATCGCGACAATGAAAAAACTATATCTCGACAAGTCGGACTAAGCGGAATCGCATCAATTGCCGCAACAATTGGACTCGGCTGCGTTCCCTGCGGAACGTCACTAATCTTACCAATTGTAACCATATTTTTCTCAGGAGCTGCCGCCGCCACCGCCGCAAATATCGCCAGCACAATAGTCCTTTTATTGGCTTTGCTACTCAGTTTATTCTCGCTATATAAATCAGGTCAAATTATTTTTATGTACACAGAATTATCTAAACAGGAGAAAATATGAATCGACAAAAATCATCTGGCATAGCGCTTATTTGGGTTCTTTCGGGAATTGTAATCGTGGAAATCGTAGCTTTGTTTATCTATGGAATTGTCAATCGCCCGCCGAATCGTCACATTGGTGACAATAAACCGTGGAACGAAAAAATGTCGCAAGGATCCGCTGACGCGAAAAACGTGTTCATTGATTATACTGACTATTTTTGTTCATTTTGCGCCGAGGTCGAAGCCGCAACCAGCACAGAATTCTTCAAAAATGACTATATTAAATCCGGCAAAGTTCGTTATGAGCATCGCGTAGTAACGTTATTAAAAGAGATGACCAACAATACCGAAACTGGTGCTCACGCTGCGTTTTGTGCTGCTGATCAAGATAAATATTGGCAGTACACCCACGATATCGTCCCACGCATTAAAAGCGATTATTTCGATAAAGGAATTGGCGTAAAAAATGTTGCTGTGCCGAAGAAAATCCCTGCTCTTCCGCTGGAATATTTCCTAACTTCCGCCAAAAACGTCGGCATGAATGAATCGCAATTTTCCGACTGCATGACCAAAAAACCACACCAAAAAGAAATTGATGACAATACCCAAAAAGCTCTTTCTCTTGGCGTGAATGGATTGCCATATATGGTTATTAACGACTATCAAACCAGCGGATTCGTCGGTGGAGAAAACGGATTAAGAAGCATTCTTAAAGCCGGCGGCGTCGAATAATTATTTGATTTGTCGCGCGGAATTAAGCAACTCCCGTGATAAAAATAACAAGCACCCGCTTACGATAAACATAACGTTTTTCTATTTGTTTCGCTATCCTTGAATAGTTATTCCCACCTAAATAGCTTAATGGCTAAGAAATAAACAGCGAAAGTCCAAGCCGCGATAATACCGAATTGTGGCAAGACTTCCATAAAACTTGCATGTTCGGTCATAATTAACCGGAATCCATCCGTAACTGGAGTCAGAGGAATAAACTGAGCGATACTTCGCAGCCATTCTGGAAATAGATGAAGTGGAAAAAACGTGCCAGATAAAAACATCATCGGGAAAGAGATTAAGTTACTTAATGACGATGACTGATCTTCGTTCTCTGACAACCCAGCAATTAATAACCCCACACCCACAGTCATAAATGCAGACAATACAGACATCATTACAAATAGCGCCCAATCGCCTCGCATATTAAAGTGGAATATTAACGTCCCAGCGATAACCATCATCACCAAACTAAGCAAGGAAATCGTTGTATAATGAATTGCCGTGGAGATGATTAACTGGCCCGAAGTAAAAGGCGCCGCGCGTAACCGACGATATAGACCACGTTTCTTTTCAGCCGGTATTTGGTTAGATAGACCAAAAATACCCATGCTCATCAAACTGAAAGTCAATAGTCCCGTAAACATGTAGTCAAACGATTTCAATTGCTCATCACCAATCGCTTTACCAACAGCTTTAAGCGGAGCTTCAGGTTGACCCATCTGACTATTGATACTATTGGTAATTTGATTCATCACCGCCACCAACGCGCCGCCTGTTTGCTCAGAACCTTTGGAGTAAATAACATTCATAGTGCCTGTTGGAATAGGATGATTGCCATTATTTTTTATCGCGCCAAAATCGCTTGGAAGCTCAATAATACCGTTAAGTTCCGACCGCTTCATTTTTTCGCGTGCGTCATTCATATCTTTAACGTCTTTAATTTTGAGAATCGAATCCTTCGAATTTTCTTTGGCATTTTTAACGAAACTTTTAGCAAATTCTGTCTGCGAATCGTTGACAATTGCAATATTAAAATTGGTCGAATCATTACTAAAAACTGACCCGAACACTAATAGAAAAATCAGCGGAAAAAGGAAAGTGAAAAATAGCGCCATTTTATCCCGAACGAAACGCTTTTGCTGAGCGCGAACTTGCCCGAATATTCCAATCCAATATTTTTTCATATTAATCCCGAATTGCCTTTCCTGTTAAATCAATGAACACATCTTCTAAATTCGCCTGCTCGACGACCTGTTTTTTCTTGAAACCGCGTGCGAGGAGCGCCTCAATCAAATTATGCGGCGTATCAGTCGTCAAAATCTTGCCGTTGTCCATGATCGCCAGCCGGTCGCACAAAACTTCCGCCTCATCCATATAATGCGTCGTCAGTATAATCGTCATGCCTTCATTGCGGATCTGTTTGATCAAATCCCACATGTTGCGGCGCGCCTGCGGGTCGAGCCCGGTCGTCGGCTCATCG
>CAUTMO010000007.1:0-38538 GCA_963539815.1 uncultured Candidatus Saccharibacteria bacterium
TGGTCAAACAGAGGACGGACAAGACATTAAGGCGAATATTGGGCGATTTGGTCCGTACATTCAAGTTGGCAAATTATTCGTTTCCATTAAGCCAGAAGATCCTCACAGCATTACTTTAGAAAAGGCGCGTGAACTTTACGCCGCCAAATTAGAAGCCGAAGCTGCTAAGAATATTGCCGAATTCCCAGATGGAGTTAAGGTTCTCAATGGTCGATTCGGTCCATACATCACCAACGGCACCAAAAATGTCAAAATCCCTAAAGCCACGGATCCGAAAACTATTACTCACGAAAAAGCTCTGGAGCTATTAAGCGCCACAACAGCGAAACCAACTCGCAAACGCGTAGTTAAAAAAGCTGCCAAAACATCCGCTAAAAAGAAATAGCGTTTTCTATACTATCCAATAATTCCGAATAATAAAAACTCTTCATATAATCTATTGCAAAAAACGTAAAATAAATGCTATAATTTATATCAGCAATTATGGCATTTACCTATTGACTTTTGTCAAATGCAATTGTATAATTAAAAACATATTTTCAATCAATATAACCTGTGGTGAGGCAGAGAGGATGTTTCTAGTAGCATGAGCGAGACAGCAAAAACCGAGCAAAGCGCCAAATTAAATTCTGTCGTCGATACTATTATTTCTAAGATTCCGCAAGAGCGCGAAAAGGAGATTATTTCTCGACGATTTGGTTTGTACGACCGAAAAGAAACGTTAGAGTTAATTGGCGATATGTTCGGCATTACTCGCGAGCGCGTTCGTCAGCTAGAAAAAGCAATCTTAACGCGTCTACGTGCAGCTGTCGCCGAGGGAGAACTTCCTTCGGTTATTTCTATGGAAAAAGAAATCACTTCGAGTTTGTCTGAGATGGGACGAGTTGCGCGTATGCAGGATTTAGCGTCGCATTTCCTCGGTAAAGAAGCTACTGCGATTGACCGCGCTCGCGTGGCGTTCATTTCTGAGCTAGCAGAAAACATCACGATTGTTACAGAGAATGACGATTATTACCAAGCGGCAGCGATCGACACTCTCGGCAATGAAAAGCAAATTAGAGCACGAGTTGAAGAAGTTGTAAATACCATCAAAAAACACGGCGAGCCTGTTACTGCGGAAGAATTGCATAAAAAATTGGACTATGAACATCCTTCAAATATTGCAGCCTTGGCTACTGTTAGCAAAAAATTGGCCAGCTTAAACGATCAGTGGGGACTAGCCAAATGGCCAGCGGTCAACCCAAAGAACATCCGCGATAAAATCTACGTCGTTCTGGACACGAATGGCTCACCGATGCATTTTTCCGACATCGCCAAGGGAATTCGGGACAGCGAATTTAACCGCCGAAGCGTCACGACACAGGCAATTCACAACGAACTTATTAAAGACAAGCGCTTTGTTCTAATCGGTCGCGGTATTTACGCGCTTGCCAGCTGGGGCTACAGCCGCGGAACTGTAGCAGATATCATTACCGATATTTTGAAGAATTCCGAAACTCCGCTTCACCGCGATGAAATCGTTCGTCAAGTCCTCGACAAACGACAAGTCAAGGAAACCACCATTCTATTAAACCTTCAATCAAAGCCGCAATTCAAACGCGTCGCTAAAGCCACGTACGTTTTTGAAGAAGCCGCTTAAGCTAAGTTGCAAACTTCTTTCAGAGGTGAGATAATTTACACATAATGCAGATTATTTCTTGGATCATCAGTACGTTATTACAATGGTACGTTTGGATGCCAATTGTGGCAGTCCTGATGTTTTTGACGTGGCGAAATTATCGGAAGATCGAAGATTTTACCCCAATTGAGAGCGTGCTTTTAATTCTGGAAATCCCACGCACCAACGACAAGCAAGAGCTTGCCGCCGAGCAGTTATTCGCTTCACTGCACGGAATTCTTCGCGACAATAAAGAATTGCGATTATCTGGCGGACACCAAGAGCATATTAGCTTTGAAATCGCCTCAGTCAATGGGCAAATTCGCTTTTACGTTTGGGTACCAAAAACCTTACAGAGCTTTGTCGAAGGACAGATTTATTCTCAATATCCAACCGTTCAAATTCACCAAGCCGACGAAGATTACACCGAGCACGAGCGCGACCACGAAGTTGCTTACTCGACAGAATTGACATTAACCACAGATGAATTCCTCCCGATTCGCACTTTCCAAAACTTCGAAGTCGACCCGCTGGCGGGCATTACGGGTACGTTAGCAAAACTGGAAACCACCGGTGAGGAATTGTGGATTCAGGTGCTAGTCAGACCAATCCCAGATGACTGGCAAAACGCCGCAGATCGATATATCAATAACATAAAAAACGGACGGATGTTCTCCTTGCCAGGATTCGGCGGCAGTATGCAGTGGCTAATTGGCGTACTTGGCGCGTTGTGGCAGCCGCCAGAGCAGGGGGTTGGGCAATCAGCCAAAATCGAGCTGTCGGACCGCGATAAAACTCGCATTTCTGAAGCAGAAAAAAAGGCGACCAAGCTCGGATATGAAGTAAAGATTCGCTTGGTTTATATGGGCGAAAGTCAGACAAATGCCAAGCTTCGTATGCAGGCGCTTGTCGGTACATTTAAGCAGTTCAACTCAACAAATCTCAACGGATTTCGCGCCGTCAAGGGTGTGTTTGGTAAAGAATTTATTGATAAATATCGCAAGCGTTCATTCATTGGCGACGGGTTCATCTTAAATATAGAAGAATTGGCGTCAGTTTTTCACTTGCCACACACCAACGTTGAAACGCCAAATATAGTTTGGGCGAGCTCCAAAACCGCAGAACCGCCGTCCAAATTGCCAGTCTTAACCGGCGAAGACGTCAACGATGACCAAATTTCTGCCTTTGGCGTCACCAACTTCCGCGGCATCAGCCACCAATTCGGCATGTTGCGCTATGACCGCTCACGCCACGTTTACATAATCGGGCAGACGGGCGCCGGAAAAAGTGGACTATTAGAGCTCTTCGCCTTAAGCGACATTTTCCATAATCAAGGATATGCCATCATCGACCCGCACGGCGACTTCGCGATCAACAACATGAAATTTATCCCTGGCAGCCGATTGAACGACGTGATTTATTTCAATCCAGCCGACACCGCGTATCCTCTGGGATTCAACCCACTGGAAGTCACGAACCCGAACCAAAAAACCAACATCTCATCAGAAATCATCGGCGTTTTGAAGCGCATTTTCGGCGATTCGTGGGGACCGCGACTTGAGTATATTTTGCGGTACACTATTTTAGCTTTGCTGGATCGACCAGAAGCGACGATGCTCGACATTACTCGCATGCTAACAGATAAGGAATTCCGAAAAGAAACGCTGACTTATTGCCGCGACACCGTGGTTTTGCAATTCTGGAATGTCGAATTTGCCAGCTGGAATGACAAGTTTGTCGCCGAGGCAATTGCGCCAGTCTTAAATAAAGTCGGGGCTTTCACTGCCAATCCAATCATCCGCAATATCATCGGGCAGCCGAAATCCACGTTCAATATTCGCCAAATTATGGACGAAGGAAAGATTCTAATTGTCAATCTGTCCAAAGGTCTTATCGGTGAAGATAATGCCGCCATCCTCGGTTCGTTTTTGGTCACAAAAATTCAGCTTGCCGCCATGTCTCGAAGCGACATTCCTGACGTCCGTGACCGCCGCCCATTCTATCTTTACGTCGACGAGTTCCAGAACTTCGCCACCGATTCATTTGCAACTATTCTGTCTGAGGCTCGAAAATATGGCCTTAACTTGACCGTTGCCAACCAGTACATTTCCCAGATGAGCGACACAGTTCGCGATGCGGTTTTTGGCAACGTCGGCACCATGATTTCCTTCCGAGTTTCCGCTGACGATGCACCGATTCTTGCCAAGCAGTTTGAGCCAAACTTCGAGGCAATCGACCTACTTCAAATGCATAATCGTAATTTCGTTGTCAATATGGTTATTGGCGGCGAAAAAACTCCGGCGTTTTCTGCTCGCACATTGGAACTTCCGCCAAGCCAAGCCGACAACACGCCGCACATTATTGAACATTCGCGTCGCATGTATTCGCGAAATAGGGAAGATGTCGAGAAGGAAATTGATGCCACAATAAAGCCTGTTCGCAACCAAAAAAAGCAGCCCGCCAAACCTCAACCGCAGCCCGCAAATAACGCTCCAGCGGTCAATAGCCAACCGGAAAAGCCGCAACCTGCAGCAAACGACGGCGAAGTTGTCCTGCAAATTCGCGGCAATGATAACGTGACCACAGAAACCGTAGTCAATACAGTTACGCCGCTAGCATCAGCCACACCAAAAAGACGACGTCGACGTCGAAAAAAGAGCACTACCGCCGACTAAAAACTATTCGTATCGCCACTGACGCATATCGGAATTGTAAACATCAGTAATTCGCGGAGAAACCAACGTAGAAGTCGGTCCAGATGGCACCGATATGGCGTTTTGTTTAGTCAGGAAGGTGAGTAATTTCTGGTTTTGATATCGTAGGTTTTTCGGCAATGGCTGGCTAGCCACAACCTTAGCTTGCGGCGCAGACATCACGAAACCCCACTCGCCAAATGACGGCACATTGACCGAAAACGCCGTCACATATCGCTCTGGATGAGATGATTTGACGGTGTTTGCCACCATATAAAAAGCATGCGGAGAGAAAAATGAAGACGTCGCTTGCGTCACCATAACGCCACGCTCCGTTAAAATATTGCCAATTTGACGATATAATTGCTCAGAATACAACTTGGCTAATTTTTCATTCGACGGATCCACCAGATCAATCAACACAACATCATATTTATCCTTGGTAGAGAAGGCGAATTGAAAAGCGTCTTGATTGACAATGGAAACGCGCGGATCATGCAGAGAGCGCTGATTTATATCAGTGAGAAGATGATTAGTTTTCGCCAGATTAGTCATCACCTCATCGATATCAACCAACGTAATATGCTCAACGCTAGGATATTTCAAAACGTCCCGAGCCAACAACCCATCGCCGCCGCCCATAATCAGCACGCGCTTCGGATTGGTGACTGAAGATAGAGCGGAAGTAGACAGTGTTTCGTGATAACGCGCTTCGTCAAGGCTGGAAAACTGCAGATTGCGATTCAAAAACAACCTCGTGTCATTCTTATATCTAGTCAGGACAATTTTCTGATACGGCGTCTGCTGCTGCCACATCACAGGATCTTTATACGTCCGTTTGTCAATTCCGTGCTCAATTTCCATCGCAAAAATGAAGAATCCCAAAAGCAACATTGTTGCAATAACGCTAATTGTCATCACAATTTTCGACGCTTTCATTTGCTTAAGAATCAGAACCGCAACGCCAATATTCAGTGCTGCTACCAGATACGCGCTACGCATTAAGCCAAGATATGGAAGCATAACGAGTGGGAATAATAGCGACGCAATTAACGCCCCAAAATAATCGAGCGCTAAAATCTTACTAAACAATTTCACCGAAGATTTACGCCCGAATTCCTGAAACATCTTCATTAAAAGCGGAATTTCCAGCCCGATACAAATACCGATCGCCAGACTTATGACGGCAAAAATCAGCCAATGCGAACGCGTAAAAACGAATCCCAAATACATCAGCATCACCGAATTCCCGCCAATTAGCCCCAGAATAATTTCATTCGTTGCGAAGCTAGTTGCTGGATGAAGCTTGATGTAATTGACTAGCAGCGAGCCAATTCCCATGCCAAACAGCGTCACGCCCGTCGCCAAGCTGAAACTCAAAATCGAATCGCCCACCAAATACGACGCAGCTGCGCCCAAAATCAGCTCGTAAATAATTCCGCCAATTGCTACCAAAATTGCCGCCGCAAATAAAGCAATTTGCTCCCGTTTTTTCGTACTTGATCGTGACATTATAACTCCTTTTATTTACCAAGCCCGCCGCTGCTGCCGCCGTAAACACTGCGCGATCCGCCGTGACCTCCGCCGCTACTACTATCAGAATTGTTGTCAAAGATGAACGCAAACAAAATAATAGCGATAAATATGGCAATAACTATAATCGTCGTCCAGTCAATCGGCTTAATGGTCCTACCGAACATTTCCTTTTGCTCTTTGTCACTCAACTGAACCTTACGGTAGGCGTCGTACTCGCGATTATTATACTTCTCAATTGTTATCAACTGACGGCTTTTTGGCGCGCCAGTATCCCTCAAAGTAGCATACGCCATCAGTTCTTTCGGGAAAACTTGATACGTGTTTTTGCCCTTGATGTTCATAATTTCACCAATTCCAACCTCGTCAACCACCACAACGTGGTCCTTGCCGTCCTGCTCGGAAACGGTGAATGATTGACCCTTTTCCAATTGCGTTGGATCAATTGCCTGAGTGAAACGAATCGGCTCATACAAAGAAACGGTTTGATCGCTGTGATCATATTCCACCCAGCTATCATAATCAGCCAGCCCTGTAATCTCCCATTCTTCCCAGTAGTAAAATCGCTTGTCTTTCTTATCCCATTCGCGAAAAAGCAAACAGCCAACAACTCGTAAATTAGTTTTCTTTCCAGTCAATATTTGGTTGATTTTAAGTCGCGCCTTGGTTCGTTTCATATTACAATGCCATTTCTTTCATAATTATGTTTTTTGCACCCAGCAGCCGCGCAATCAGCTCTTTTATTTGCTGCAATTTATCATCATCCAGCATTTTACAAGTTGTCATCGCTATATACGCCACGCCGCTTTCCGGCCACGTATGAATCGCGATGTGCGACTCCGACAAAAGCAGGGCAGCGCTGATTCCTTGCGGAGAAAATTGATGCGTTACTGATTCCAAAGAATGCAAGTCCGCCAATTCCGTAACATTTCTTAACATTTTCTGCAGCTCATCCGCGTCATTAAGCAAAGCAGAGTCAACTTCACTCACTTTTATAGTTATAGATTGAACCGCGGCATGCATATTATAGTAATTATATCACCTCTGGGGCGTCAGGAGTAAAGGTGAAACGCGGCTCTTAGGGGATATCGGCATTTAGATTATTAGGGAATTATAGCGAAAGGCGATATCATTGATTTTTCAATGATGGTCGTAGTAATATGGCAGTGTAAGACAGCAGCGCCCCTCTTATGTTAGAGCAACGCGGGCTGTCTTATTTTATTTTGACTGATGTATTACCCTTAAACACCACCAGAACTGTATAATATTAGAGAACCGCTGACATCATAACAATATGTCAACCTACTCCGCCTCTTGAAGACGGTTACATGAAGACACCTCAAAACGAGGTGTCTTTTTTACGGCTTCGAAAAAAATAATAAATACACTCCAAATACAAGCTTAATTGCCGAGTCAATATATGCTATCACCTCTAATGAGATATCAGTAAAAATATATCCTGCAAAAACATTAATGGCGCAAATAAGACCTAGATATATCATTGATTTTCCATGCACAAAATAATACGGGAAAAAATGCAGTGCGGTTGCCATCAGTGCCCCCAGCCAAATCAATCTCCAATTTTCAGTCGCAAAGAATGGTCCGCCCAGCAAAACCATTAAGATAAATAATGAAATAACGGCATATAAAGATACTTTCTTTTGAAATTCACTCGAAGGACCATTGGATAGCCTATTCAACACCTTTTTATTCATGTTGATTGAGAAAAAACTAATAACATACCCAATACTAAATATCTGCATATTTATTATTTGCTTTCCTCCCATTAAAGTAGCTATTGAAATAATCGCCGCTATTACAATTAGCCACAATCCACACGCTCTCTTATAATTGAATTCCAACTTTTCATCTTTATTATAATTTAAAAAAGCCATAAATATCTCCGATAAAATTATCACTCTTATTATATCACCGCAACGATAAAGCCTAAAAATCGTAAGCATTTATTATCAACATATGATAAACTAATCTTATGGAAGCGCTTATATTTATAGTAGTAGCCGCAATTATTTTTCTGGTAATTAAAGCAAGGCAGGGGACTGACGGCGACACAAGCCCAATTAAAACCCCAATAAAGAAAGAATATGTATACATTAAAAAATCTTGCGCAATGACGCCAAGTGAATTATCGTTTTACAAAACACTACACGAAGCGGTAAACGGATGTGTAATTATACCTCAGGCTCATTTAAGCATGTTTTTAGATCATGAAATAAAAGGGCAAAGCTGGAAAGCGGCTTTCGCGAGAATAAACGGCAAGTCTGTAGATTTTCTAATTTGCACCAATGATATGAAGCCTCTCATAGCTATTGAGCTTGATGACAATACTCACAATCAGCCCGATCGAAAAACGCGCGACGATTTCGTCAATTCAATCATGGCTAATGCTAATATGCCCCTACTGCGATTTAAGGCAGACGAATGGAACAGTGAAATAATTAAGCACAGAATCACCCAAGCTCTTTCGCAAAACTAGTAATTAAAGAATAATAGAACAAAATACGAACTAATTATTAGTAATTTTTAAGCATGCATAAAGCCGAATCGGCTGAGTATTTATATTGATAAATTTTGTGTAATACAAGCACAAATTATAAATCCGAACCAATGCAGATAAACCAATATACAACATAAAACACACCAAGCCGACAAATAGGGCGGTTTATAAAACAATAAACGACAAGTAGGTTGATTTGGTGAAAATGAGATAAATTTATCGCGAAGAAAGACGATGGAATAGTCGTGTTTTAGATATAGTTTTAATGTCGCACAATGTACCTTTTACGCAATAATAAATACCACACAAAGATGAATATACATATGTCTATATATATTCGCTAACACCTTATAAAACGAACTTTTTCTAGTAATTCGGCCAGGGGATTCTCTATTATATACAGCCTCATAAAACATATCGTCTTTTATAAAAATATACACCAACAAAATACGAACTTAAAAATATTTTTTAATTCCAGCACTATACATGCCGGAGTGCTACATTGATATTTTTACATCAATATAAACTCTGAGTATGCGCGCCGTAAACTCATTAAGTTTTCCACAATGCATTTTATATTATTTGACATTTTTATATTTTTATTGCCCTACTCACCTAGCTTATCATTTTGCGATTATTTGACTTTTGCATATTTTTATATTGTTATATATATTTTCTACGCCATACAGTAATAGAACAAAAAGAGAACTTACTCTATCCAGAAGAGAAGTTGACCACCCTACTTATAGAACGACCTCTGATCTACCCTAACGTCTATATACCCTGGTTTCGCGCCATTGTTATCCAAATAACTCAAAGTAGCTATCGCCTGTTTGACCTGAGCTTGAGCAGACCTATCCACCGTCATACGAATCTGAGTCTCCCTGCCTTCGACCTTAAACCAGACTTGGCGCACAGTATTAGCTGGCAGAATAACCTCTGAAACATTCATTTTATGTTGCGAAAATTCAGACACGGCTTGACCAAGGAAGCTCAAGAATTGACGATTGATAACTTCTTGACCGCCTCTAGTCGGCAAGCCACTCTCGTCACGAACAGCAACCGTAGGCGCGGCAAAATAATTCTGCTCAAAAGTAACACCGCTATCATCAACAAAATAAATCTTATCTCCGGAAGACCACTGAGCCACCGGCTGCCTAAACGTCAACTTAACGGCTGATCGCGCCAGAAAATCTCCCTCCACGCGAATGTTTTTTACCTCAGGAGCTTTCTGTAAAAAGAATTGCTTGAGGTCATTATTATTGAGGAAAAACCGGAACCTCTCCGCTGGATGAGCGCTGTAATACTCATTAAGAACGCCCACGTATTTATTAGCGTTACTGGAGCTTTTTGTGTCGGGGGTTTGGACTGAAATATTGATCGTCAATTGAAACAAAAGGAATATCACAACAAGCAGACTTACCGCAGTCGCAAACATTTTCCGCATTACACGGCGACGCTTTTTCACCAATTCGTGAGTCTCAAGCCTCTCAGAAGTTTCCAAAGGAGAGGATGTTTGGCGGCTATTGAGCGTCCTGTTCCGACGATACGATTGGGCGGGCAAATCATCGTAATTCTCGGTTCGACGACGCGCCGCTATTTCTCGACGGCTTAGATTCTCGTCCGATTTTTTCTTAGAGAAGGGGAATTTCACTTTCGCCTACCCTGCCTTCGCACTGTAGTAAGAATAATCTTCGCCATATCTTTAGCCGCGTTTGGCTTGGCAAATTTACCGAAGTTATCGCCCAGACCTTTAAGAATTTTCTGAGATTTTAATACGCCAATTATTTTTCGTGCCAAGATTTGGTTGTCCTTATCTAGCTCATCTTCGGAAACTATCAACGCCGCCAATGCGTCCTGATAAACCTTAGCGTTTTTCAATTGATGCCCGCCCGTCAAATGACCGTTAGGGATAATGATTGTCGGTTTATGTAGCGCCGCCAATTCCAGAAGAGTAGTCGCCCCTGCCCTGGTCACGACTATATCCGCCGCCGCCAAAACTTCCGCCATTCCATTGTGAACAAATGCCTGCAGCCGCCAGCCTTCTCGCTCATCGGTTTGCTTGAGAATTTCTTCATATTGCTGATTTCCCGATATCAAAAACACTGAAGCCTCGGAAAGCAGGTTTTCCCTAATTGCTACAATCGCGGAGTTAATTCGGCCTGCTCCGAGTCCACCGCCAGTAATAACAACCAGCGGTTTATTGACATTAAAGCCCAATTTTTCCTTCAATTCTTTCCTCTCGGCATCAGAATATGGATGGAATTCTGGCGCAACTGGAATACCAACATATGAAGCTTTTTCTGGTGGATAATTGTAATATTCAAGCGGCGCGCCCGTGCCAATAGCTTTTGCGAAGGGACTCAACAAGCGATTCGTCAAACCTGGATGCACGTCAGAGTCATGCAAAACCAACGGGATTCTTAATAGCCGAGCCGCATAGCCAACCGGCAAACAAACATATCCGCCCTTAATGAAAATAACATCTGGACGCCACTTCATAAGCTTAAATAAACTCTGGAAAAATCCAACCATCACCTTTAGACCGTCGCGCAAATTTGGAAATAAAATTGACGGATGTAGATGAAATGAGATACTTTTTCCGTAATATCGGCGTAATTTTCCAGCAATAATCAAATCGACCGGAACGTCCTCGTCGAACTTAGCAAAAATCCCGCGTGCGCTGGCGCCAAATTTTTTATCACACCAAAAACGAAGCTCGTGATTACCAGTTTTCTGTAATTCTCTAAATACGGCTACCACTGGCGTAACGTGTCCGCCTGAGCCGCCGCCGACCGCTAAGATCTTGGCCACTTTCACCCTCCTCTAATGCTTTATGTGACGTATATTTGGAAATTTGGAAAACTAAACCGAGCGCTGCCGCGATAAACAACATACTTGTACCGCCATAACTTAATAATGGCAATGGGATTCCGGTAAGTGGCGCTAATCCTGTCATTGCGGCAATATTCAGTATCACGTGAGAAGCGATCCAGCCAAAAATTCCCGCCACGATTAGCCGCAACGTCACGTTCGGAAGTCTCGCGGCTACGTGCAAAATTGATAGTAGCAACGCCGTAAATAGCGCCAATATAGCCATTAAACCGACAAAGCCAAACGTTTCTCCCATGACAGCAAAAATTGAATCGTTAGTCGCCTCTGGAAGATATCCTGTCGCCTGAACGCTTTTGCCAATTCCAAGCCCCAGAAGCCCGCCAGAGCCAATCGCAATCCTGGCCTGCTGAATGTGATAATTCTTGTTCTCCTGACTGCTCGTCCCTTTATGACTATCGCCCTGCACGAAAGTCATCACACGCTCAATTCGGTGCGGCGACGTAAAAATCATCACCAAGCCACAAAGTGCAACAATCGCCAGAATCTTCTTGAAAATCTTCCAGTCAATTCCAGCCACCAAAATCATTGATAAAATAATCGCTATCAACGAAATTCCCGTTCCCAAGTCTTTTTGTAAAAACACAATCATCAGCAGCGACAAGCCGGAAATAATGCCCAGCGGAATGATAGTTTCTTGAATGTCGTTTAATTTTCCCTGTTGCGACCGCCGCCCTAAAAATCCCGCCAAAAACAATAGCACGCCATATTTGAGCAATTCCGACGGCTGGAAACTTCCCAGTACGCCCAACTGGAACCATCGATACGCACCGTTAGTTTCTTGCGCAAATGACAAATGAAGTACCGCGCCCGAGAGAAATAGTAAAATACATAGCGCAAATCCAGCGTAAAGAATGTATTTTGATCTCTCACCGGTAATCCACTTATATGGCGTAAAGTAAAACGCAGAAAAAGCTACGATGGCAATAAATACGCTCGTCAGCTGCTTGCCAAAGAAATACGTATCGCTATAATTCGTGCCGTAAGCATAGTTCATCACGTTAGCACGTTGCGGCCCCAGCGCATACATAACAATCAGCCCAAGCAGCAGCAAAAGTCCCATATAAAGCACAATCTGATACATCGGTCGGTGACTTCGAACCGGCTGAGCGATAGATTGACGAGTTTTGGCGACCGAATTACGCAATATGACCTCCAGCGAGCGCCAGCATCACGCCAATAAACGCCATCACGCAGCCAATAACCCAGAAGCGCATCGTCACCTTAGTTTCCGGCCAACCAATCGCCTCCAAGTGATGATGAATCGGCGCGGATAAGAAAATCTTTCTCTTAAACAGCTTCTTACTGACGATTTGGGTCAAGCTTGATCCCGCCTCAATTACAAATAGCAAGCCAATCACAGGAAGTAGCAATAACGAATCGGTTAACATCGCCACAACGCCCAAACACGCGCCATAAGCAAAGCTGCCAACATCGCCCATGAAAAATCGGGCTGGATAAATATTGAACCACAAATAGCTCAAGAGCACTCCGACAACCGTAAAGCAGAATCCCGCCAATATAACATGTTGTTGCAATAAGGCAATCACACCAAACGCCCCAAAGCTAATACTGAGCAGCCCACCCGCCAGACCATCCATTCCGTCAGAGATATTAACGGCGTTACCGGTAGCCACCACTGCAAACGCAAACAGCGGAACAATCATCCACCCAATATTCATATCCCCCATGAACGGAACATGGAAGCTTGTCACGCCCAGTTTAGCAAAGAAAAACCAACCAAGAACTACGCCAATAAACGTAATCAGTGCAAACTTCACTGGACTACGAAGTCCAGCCGCGCCGCCACCCAAACCACGTAGATTGATGATATCATCAATTAGTCCGACAATTCCACCACCAACCAATGCCGCCAGAGGAAGCCAAGTCTGAGCTCGGTCTAGATTGAAGAAAATTGTCACCACAAAGATTGAAATCACACCAATTATCCCTGCCATGGTTGGAATATTTCGCCGCAATTTTGCCGCTTGGAATTTGGCAAAAACCTTTAGCTTTTTCCCATCAGTGCTTTCCGACCTTTGACGCTTCCAGAAGCGATATCGATAAGCAAAAAACGTATAAATTGGCGTTAAAAACATCGCTAGTAAAAACGCGCCGACGCTCAGTAAAAACACGTGCGTCAATTCATTGGTCATTGTTTGTAAAGCTATTCCCATATTTATTCCTTTGGTGCTATTTTCATATAATCAATCATCCAGTTGGATATATCTGTAAAAATTGGTCCAGCGTGAAGATTTCCCTGCAAATTAATCCCCTTGCCCGGAGCCGCTACACGTACCATTATGACATATTCGGCGCCATTTTTTCCACCACCATAACCAATATATACAGCAATCGTTTCCTTCTGGGTGTAAGCGCCATTAACCACCGCTTCAGAAGTACTAGTTTTTCCACCGATTTCATAGCCAGATTTGTCGCTTTTTGACAAGAATGAAGATCGGCGCGCCGTCGTTAGCATCGTTCGCATCTGCGATGATGTGCTGCCGCTTACGGTTTGGCGAATGACTTTATTTTCCGACGATTTCAGATTGCCAGATTCGTCAATTGTGCCAACGAGAATAGTTGGCTTGTAATATTGACCGCCGTTAACTAGCGATGAAAATCCAGCTGCGACCTGAATCGTAGTCAAATTCATACTTTGCCCGTAAGTCATAGCCGAATAACGAACCTCATTTCCTTCAGCGCTATCTGGCGGATAAATATAACCCGAAGTCTCACCCAGCTCAATTCCCGTCTTCTGACCAAACCCAAATTTGTCATGATAATATTCATACAAAGTCTGACGAGCCGGCAAATTAATCTGTGAACCATTTCCTAATTTTCGAATCGCAGTAATCGTACCAACGTTGAGCGAATTATTAAACGCGCCTTGAATCGTCATTGGACCGCCCAAACCTCTCAGAGCGTTACACATCGTGCGGTCAGCGACTTTAATACAATCGGTATTATTATACGTGCTAGATGGCGTAATAACACCCTTGTCAATTGCCGTAGCAAAGCTAAAAGATTTGATAACCGAACCCGGCTCAAATGGCACCATCGACGCGCTATCCATGAACACCGACCCGTTTTTCTGCTTAGTAAAATCTGCTGGATTATAAGTCGGATAATTCGCCATTGCCAAAACCTGACCGTTTTTCGGATTCATAACAATCACGCTTCCCTCGGTGGCGCCAGCTGCTTCGACTCCCTTTTTCAACGCCAATTCAGTCTGGCTTTGAATATTCCTATCCACCGTCAGCGCTAAATTATCACCAGGCTTCGCCTCGATTCGCATATTATTTTTTCCGACCGTCAAAGGTATATTCCTCACGTCAGTTACAGATTGCAATAGCCCGTCCCGACCCTTAAGTTGCTTATCCAAAGAGCCTTCGACGCCATATTGACCTTCGCCAGCCGCATTCACAAATCCAAGCACGTGCGCGCCCAACTGACCTTCGGGATAATTTCGAATAGAGCTTTGCTGATACAACACGCCGGCAAAGTTCTTCTTTTTCAATTTTTCCGCTTGAGTTCTGGTAATATTCTTTGCCAAAACTTCATAGCGTGACTTTTTATTATTGAGCCGTTCAGATACATTTTCCGTCATTTCGCCACCAGCAATTTCCCTCAAACTATCAACAAGCTGGCTCCGCTCTTTATCGTCAATCGACTGCGGATCCGCAATCACCGTATAGACCGCCTGATTAAGCACCACAGGAACTGGCGTTTTTCCGTCCATCATGTAAATTTTCCCGCGCTCCGCAGGAATGATAAATTGACGCTGCTGACTCGCCCGCGCTAATTCCGTATATTTGCCATATTGCAAAATCTGCAATTGAAATAATCGCAACACAAAAGCTGCCATCACTACTAGTAAAGCGATGGCTAACCAACCAGTTCTTGAACGAATAAGCCGCTGCATATTGCTTATCTTATTATATCACTATTGTGCGTAATGCGTTTCAGTTGTCGTCATAGCTGAAGCGACATTGCTATTCTTCACTTTCTCCAACGCCGTCAAGCGTGCGTTCTGCACTTCCAATTCTGACTTTTTTGCGCTTAGCTCGGTGATTTTTGTGTCCAGACTCTGAGCTTCATAGCCGTAAGCTGTAAGCCTGGTTGCCTGAGTAAGATAAATCAAGCCCAGTACTGTAATCATCAATGCAACTAGCACTGTATGAGCAACAGGACCAAGTTTGACCTGAGACTGAAAACGTGTAGAATTCTGATTTCGGCGCAATTGACCGTGTGAACGTCGTGAAGTAAATGTGGTGGTGTTTGTCATTTGTCTCTATCTTTTATGTTTATATTTATATTTAACATAACAAACCAGCCCGCCCGTTAAAGACAGGCTGGTTTCTATAAGGTATATTCCGGAATATGCTTTAATTTAGCCGCGGCGTACTGAAACAGTCTCTGCCTTGTCTGTATTCTGGAATTCTACTTTGATGTGGATTGGCATAATAGCCTCCTTCTTTTTTGTTTTATTTTTTCACGGCGTATCGAAATTTTGCACTTCGACTACGCGGATTGTGAACATCTTCAGTTCCAGACACTGGTTTTTTCTCTGGAACAATTAGCTCGGCCTCATACCCAGCCGTTGTTTGCTCCGAAAAGTAACGCTTGATCAATCTGTCTTCCAAGCTATGAAAACTAATTATTCCTACTCGCCCGCCCTTATTAAGTAAGCGTGGCAAAAGTGGCAATAGTTCTTCAATCAGCTTAAGTTCGCGATTAACTTCAATGCGTAGCGCCTGAAAGGTACGAGTCGCAGGATGATGCTTCATGCTACCGCGACCAACGGTTTGCTTGATCAGATCAGCCAGCTCAGTCGTTCCCTGAATTGGTCGAGCTTTGACAATTGCCTGCGCAATTCGCCTTGCTCGTCCGGGATTTTCCTCGCCGTAACGAATAATCAGCTGCGTCAAATCGTCAACCGAATACGAATTGACAATATCCGCTGCTGTAATTTCCATCCGACTGTCCATCCGCATGTCTAGCGGACCGTCAAATCTGAACGAAAAACCTCTCTCTGCTCTGTCAAGCTGCGGTGACGACACCCCCAAATCAGCCAAAATCACGTCAAACTTACGCCCCTGCTTGACCAAATCTTGCGCTGCGCTCACAAAATCTTTGTGAATTAAAGTTACGCCTTTTTCAGCCAAATCGCCCAATGTTTTAATCGCGTTTTCGTCGCGGTCAACCAACACTGCGCCCAAGTAATTATCCGTCCTATTTAAGAATGCCCTGGCATGGCCGCCATAGCCAGCCGTCAAGTCGAGATACGACTCACCTTCGACTGGCTGCAGCTTGCTAAGGGTTATCTCCAAAAGTACGGGAACATGAATCGGTTCGCTCGCTTGGAGTTCTTCCGACTGTGGTGGATGTTCTTTAATACTCATCATTATTCCATTATACAGAAATAATGCTCGAGATCACCTAACTGGATATTTAATTCTGGCTTTTTTGTATTTGTGTTTTGTTTGTTTTTGTTGTCTTAGAGTGGAAATTTGTTGATTGTCAGTAACAACCATGTTTTCCAAAGAGACTTATGTGTGAGGTGGAGTTTTTTTGGGAGGTGTTTGAGGAAGGTGCGTTGCCGTTTTTAATGTGGAGCAAATTGCCACATGCCATTTTCAAATACCCAGATAGTTGATCTCGAGAGGTTTCTAATTGTTAAAGTGCTTAGCTAATCTACTATTCCGCATTCTCGGCCGCTATTAGCCGAAAATATTCCCCCGCTCGCACAGCAACGACTTCTCTGTCAATTCCAGCGTAGTCGAGCAAATGCTGCTCAATCGTCACTCGTCCTTGTTTTTGATCGAGCGCCGATGCGGTTTTACCTCGTCGGAACTTAACGTTCAGGTCAGCAACCCGCTCGTCCAGAATACTTCCCGTTAGAGCGCTTTCCACTTCCCGATCCCAGATTTGCTGTGGATATAAGTGGAGATATTTGCCAAACCCGCGAGTTAGTACGACGCCTGATGCAAATTCTGCCCTGAGTTCAGCTGGAATTGTCAAGCGTCGCTTGTCGTCCAACTTACGCTCAAAGTAATCTGTCTGCACGTCGTCCTTCCTTCGTGGTAGATTAGTTGTTTTTTGTAGTGGATGTTTGTTTTTGTTGGTGATTTTCCATCAACTTTCGTTCCACTGACTCCACTATACTACCCACAGCTACCCACTTGCAAGCCCTTTTTATGACTTTTTACCCATTTTTGCATCAAATAAAAACTTTTCCACATTTTTGTGGAAAAGCCTAGTGTTGAGTTGATGCAAGCCGACGCTATTAATATCTCTCGACAGACTCCCTACTTGCCTGCCTCAAGACCTCGTCAATTGCCAAAGCGTCAGGAGAAACTTCCAGTGCCCTACGGTTAATTCCGTATAGATACAAATTGTCCAGATCTCGCACGCGACTCAAAGCCACATAGCCCATACCTTCAACAAATGCCTTCCTCAGGTCAATCTTAGCCGCATCCAGCGTCATTCCCTGACTTTTGTGAACCGTTATCGCCCACGCCAAACGCAGCGGAACCTGAGAAATACTCGCTCGTTTGCGCTCTCCGTCTCGCAATTCCCAAACATCCGGTACCATCGTCACCCGACGACCATCTCGAAACTCAACAACCGGATATTCCGTCAGCGGCTCGAAATCCACGACCGTTCCAATGCTACCATTGGCATATAATTTTTGCGGCGAATTTTTAACCGCCATCACCAACGCGCCCAGCTTAATTACCAGATTTTCTGGCGCCAGAACCGACCTTTGCAGATTCTCTACATAAATTTTTGAGCCCGTCGTCGTTTGCTGATACGAACGCTCTTCTCCTGGCAATTCCGCCAATTTTTGAATATTGATATCATCAACATCAACGTTTACGGTGTGCAGTTCCGTAATATCACCATCTGGCGGCTCAATTTCCGTGCGCGCCAGCAACGCCTCGACGTGACGACGCCTAACATCGCCAGTTCTTAGAGCAGTCAGAATCTCCAAAAGCTGCTCATCATTCTGACGATATTGTCGCTCCAAATATAAAACCGCCGGCTGAAGTTCTTGCCAAGCATCAGAATAAACCACAAAACCGCCACCCTGCTCGTTCGGACGATTCACTGGCGGCAATTGGAAAAAGTCGCCGCTCATCACCAACTGAATGCCACCAAACGGCTGATCATTTTCCCTGACGGTTCGTAAAACTTTATCAATCATATCCAGCCGAAAATCGTGAAGCATTGAAATCTCGTCAATAATCAGCACGTCGGTTTTAGAAATCACATCACGCCGCGTTTTTGACAATCGTTCAAAAAAATTGTTCGGCAAATGATCATTCACGCCAATTCCACTCCAGCTGTGAATCGTATTGCCCCCAAGATGCGTCGCCGCCAGACCAGTTGTCGCTGTTACCGACACCTTTTTACCCCGTTTTCGCGCCTGCGCAATAAAAGCATTCAACAGGTAAGTTTTGCCCGTTCCAGCCGCACCAGTCAGCAACGCCGACCGACCGCTCAGTAGAATAGTCAGCGCTAATTCTTGATCCATTTTAGCCCCGTGGCGGTTCGCCTTCTGGCTCATCGAGCAGCTTCTTCGACTTAATTTCGTAACGTTTGCCCGTGATTTTACTCTCAATATAATCCTCATTGATGAGATTTACGAACATATCTAAATCATTGCCGTCCATGATAATAATCGCACCGTTATCATCGCTCATCAATTCCAATTGCATCTCATCGGCATAGTCCAAAACATCTTCCTGCTTAACCGCGCCGATTTCCAATTTCTGCAATTTATTAATCGTCTTTTTGCGCTCCTTCACTAGCGCATTAAGATCCATCCCCTCTGGAAAACTTAGCTTATATTCCTTCTCAATTTCCGCTACTTTTTTATCAGCAATCACCTGCTTTTTATATTCATAGCCAAACATTCGCTCAAATTTTCCAGGATTAAACGCAAAAATATCTTTACCGACAATCAAAACTTGATTGTCATCCGGAACCTTAAAACCAACTTCCGCACTAAACGAACCAAATTTTCCGTCAGAAAATTCCCAAGCCAACGCACTCTTTAGCGTCTGACCTTGCTGGATTAGCTTAACTGTGTAAAATATTGCGTCAGGATTATTCGGGTCGGTAAATCGCGCCACAATCCCCTTCATGCGCTTGAATTCGTGCTCAGTTTCCGAAAACTCCACGATGTCGTGACGTTCATGTTCAATCAAATGAATCAGCGTTTCAGCTCGCCCAACCTTTTCCAAATCAGTCCTCAACAGAACATTATCTTCTGATTCGCTCAATTCATAATCGCGAACACTCAGTCCAGTGCCTGCACCCAAATTGACCTGATTGATATAATCAAACAAGAACAACGGTCTGAGCTGCTGCTCAACATCGCCTTTTATCGGCATAAAATACGGCGTGTAATTTTTACTAAATAAGAACAGTTCTATCTGTAAATCATTCTTTTTTGCGTCATTTTGATTTGCCCACAAAAAAATATCAGTCGTTTCCCTCACTTCTTCCATTTTTCTAGTATAGCAATTTTTATCAGATGTCGCTAGCAGTTATTTTGTCAATCTCTCGCCTTCACGCGCCCGATTAGCCCATTCGTCAGCCAATTCGTTTCCTTCGTCGCCTTCATGACCACGCACCCAACGGAGATCCGCCTGAGAGTTTGAATATAGTTCGTACAATTCACGCACAATATCCAGATTTTTAATCTCGCCACCCTTCTTCGTCCAACCGCGTTTTTCCCAGCCCGGCGCCCACTTGGTAACCACGTTAATCCAAAATTCACTATCAGAATAAATCACACACGGCGTGCCATTAGCATCTTTTAACGCCGCAATTAAAGCTTTGCCCTCCATGCGAATATTCGTCGTCTCGCCATCTTCCGATCCCAAAATATAAGGCTGAAGATTACGAATAACCGCAAACCCACCTGGACCGGGATTCGGCGAAGCAGAACCGTCAGTATAGTAAGTTGTCATTAGTATGATTATATCACGCGCAAGCTGTTAATTGTCAGCTCGCAGATCAATCAGACTCTCAATAAACTTATCTTCATTAGACAGAGATTTCGGATTAAGCCCAAGATCACCAGTGTTTTTACTATTTTTCATGTCGTAGCGCCGTTTGTATAGCGCGCCTAAGACCTCTTCTGCAAGACTGACTATCTTCATCCTCTCGACACGTTGACGAGTCGTCTCTTCCTCTAGATTATCCTTACCAAAACCCTGAGACTGTAGGTATTTATAAGCAATATGAGATACTTCGCCTGTACGCGCACGGCATCGCTCGTCTTTTGTAATAAACTGTATTTCAACCGGAATCTCAACATCGTCAATAGCCACAACGAACGTTACTTTAGATATTTCATAAATAGGATATCCTCGTTTTTCACACTTTTCATCAGTATCAATTTTTACCAAATACTCATCCGAACCAACGCCCAATTTATGAAGATTCTGCTCCACGGCATCAACATATTCTTTAGTTCCCTGGAT
The DNA here is from genome assembly GCA_963539815.1 of uncultured Candidatus Saccharibacteria bacterium. Taxonomy (GTDB): domain Bacteria; phylum Patescibacteriota; class Saccharimonadia; order Saccharimonadales; family Saccharimonadaceae; genus Nanosynbacter. The sequence goes on from CAUTMO010000007.1 coordinate 20,794, forward strand.
ATATACAGGTCTGTTTTTACCCCGAGCACATACTGGTCTAAACTCATTCAACCTATCAGCAATAAAATGCGCAAAATCACAAGCTGTCGTTTCACGATCTCTAGATATCACCATCATACCGACAATATCCATAATTCCGTCACCGCCCTTAAGTTTATCCGCAAGCGATCCTACAGTTTTAATACGCCAGTTTCCAGCAACCATATTGCCATATTCGGTATCAGCCGCAAATTCCCCCATGTGAGTAGAATATTCGCCAGAATCCTCATCTTTACGAATAGCGTAATTGATAGTACCGTCATTCACACCAAATATCTTGTCTGCAATTCTGTCCATGCCGACCTGTAGAACCCTGTCTTGTGTCTCTTTAGCACTTTTAACAAGGTCTTCCTTATCTTGACCAATTAGTCGTCTTACTTTAGCCACACTGCGTAGTTCTGCAGCAAAAGCCTCATATCCCATCGCCTCAAGAATTGGAGCATAGAATGACTCAGCTTCCAACACATCCTGTAAAACTGCAGACTCCCTCTCTGACGACGGATGCTGCAAATTATCCATTATCTCGGCGCCTTTTATTATAAACGCCTCGATATTAACCTTATCCATCTCTAATCTCATATCGTCAAGGTCCAGAAGTGGCTGAGCAACTATCCACTGTTTAGGAGAAACCTCGCCCGTATGTCGCTCGGCAACCAAGGAGTATGTTTCTCTATAATCATCGTTAGACTCTTCTTCGGCGATTTTAGCCATTAACTTACGATGATGCGCCGCGCTTTGTTCAATTTTAGCCATATCAGCCAGTAAGCATGCGGAGTATTTCAACTGATTATGGCTAATATTCTCATCATCCATAAACTTATATAATGCATCTGCGGCGCTCCTAGCCCACGCATCGTTATATTTTGTGCTCTTTTTATTAAACATCCTATCAGCAACGTCGTGAATCAATGACAACGAAGCTGCCTCTGGCGGTAAATCATCACTCGTATATGCTTTTACGATATTATATACTCGGTAAGCATGATCCTTAAAATCTTCGCGCTCACCTTCAGTGCAACTAATATAGCTGTCTAAGACCTTACGGCATGACTCATGAAAAACCTCTTCTGCGGGTATAATCTCTTTTTCGTTCAAAATACAATTTTCACTTGACACAACCCTTGCATTATATCATAGTAATGAGAAATTATCAAGCCCTGGAATTTACGCAAAATAAATCCGCATCAATTCGCGCGCTACCCTGTCGGCGTCGTGACGAATCAAGCTGCGCTGAGCCGCCAATGGGTCGCTGCTGGAGTTCGTATTGACCCACACGTCATCAGCAATCAAACGCTTGCCCGATGCATAATAATGCTTTTTCTTCAGCAATTCCTTATCCCACTCGACCAAATATTCGCCGTCGTGAGCATATTTCTTTATCAATTCCTCTGGCGGACGATGATTATTGTAAAGCACATAATCCATATTCACCCCTGAAAATCGCTCAATTTCATCCGCAAAATCCGCCACGGTAAATCCATCAGTCTGCGTTGGTTTTGTGACCAAATTGCAAACATAGACTTTCTTCGCCTTCGTTTCAGCAAGCGCCCGAGTAACACCTCGAACCAACAACGCTGGTGCCAAACTACCATACAAAAGTCCCGGCGCAATTACCACCAAATCGGCATCCAAAATCGCTTGACGGGCTCGCGGGTTAATAGTAGCTGGCGGTTTAAGCTCTAGCCACGGACGCTCGCCGCGCGGAATCTTTAGCGACTCAGCCGCGTGCTGACCATCAACAACCGTGCCGTCTTTCAGCTTAATCGACATAGTTGTATCGTCCAGAGTAATCGGATAAACTCGGCCATTGACGCCCAAAACTTCGCTAGCCAATTCCACCGCATCAGCAAAACTTCCCGTCATCTTTTCCAGTGCTGCCATAAACAAATTGCCAAACGCGTGACCTTTCATACTGCCCTCGCCGAACCGGTAATTGAACAAATCGCGAACTTTCGGCGAAGTACTTAGCGCCACCAAGCATTGCCTGACGTCGCCCGCTGGCAACACGCCCAATTCATCGCGCAACACGCCAGTTGAGCCACCGTCGTCGACCATATTGACCAACGCTGTGATGCTGTGTGTATATTTTTTCAATCCAGAAAGCAGCGTGAAACTTCCCGTCCCGCCGCCGATAACTACAACTTTTACCCCAAAATAATCATTATTCGAACCATTTGTCATGCTTGAATTATAGCATCTTAGAATGCCTAAACCAACGTACCTTTTGGCAACGCCCATTCTAAAAACGGTTGCTGCTGACAATCAATCGCATTGATAATATGTGTGGCAATTTTTGCCGGATCATTAAAAAACATATAGTCAGCCGGAAGATCGCGCCCGTTCCAAAACGGAGTTTTCATAGCACCAGGCAAAAATAGTGCGACTCTGACTGGAAGTTTTTGCTCATCTGCCTGCATTCCCAAACTTCGTGCCAAACCCGCTTGAGCGTGCTTCGTCGCAACGTACACAGCTTCATCTGAGCGCGCTTTAACGCTACTTGTCGATCCGATAATCGTCAGTACAGACTTGCGATTTTGTGTTGACATCTTACGCCAAGCCCATTGAACCAGCGGCAACGCGCCAGAAAAATTAACTTCCGCCATACTGCGAACACTCGGCTGATCTTCAAAATTGCCGCGCCAGCCATATCCAGCCGCCCACACGAATTGATCAATATCATCACCGTTTAAGATATGCTCAATTCGCGCCGACGCCGCTTCCACTTGATCTGAATAATACACATCCAGAGGAAAACCCTCGCCGTGTTTTTGCGGATCATAAGTCTTACCCAGCACCAGCACACGATCGCCACGTTTCCGTAGCTGCTTCGCCATTTCTAATCCAAGCCCACTCGTCCCACCAAGAATAATATGCATATGGTTATTATAGCAATGACAATATTAAATGTAAATTCCGTATCTAAGCCTCGGCCACGCTTCTGCCATCATCGACAATATTCTCGATTTCAGCTCTGGCGCCGTAATTATCAGTTTTCTTCATACGTTAAATCCTTAGAGCCATTTTCTTATATTCTCTCCACTCGCTGCCAAAATCCACGTTACTGTGAAAAATACGAACCAACTCATCTACTTCACTCGGAGAAAAATACTTAGTAGGAGATTCCTTGAGCTCTTTCAGCGGCAATTCCGAACAGCGCAAAGCCACAGTCCCAACACGCAGAGCAATCCTAACAACTTCAATCTTTTGATTATCTTCAAAAGAGTCAGGGACATAAAGCTCGGTCGGAATCGCTCTACACGAGAAAGAAATTCCACCGTATGACATAGGATCATTCAGTAACCTGCCGTCCAGCTTCACCTTTTCACACTCAACTCCAAGGCACTCTGAAATAGACACTCGCGCCATATTCTCACCAATTCCGCGAACCTTTTCTATCAAATTCCCATGACTACGAATATCGCCCACTCTTCTGGCAAATACCATAGACGCATTCACGGCTCCATCTTCCCCTAAAGACCAATCGCCATCATAAATCCCAATCAAGCGCCGACTTTCGACAGAGGAATAATTCTCTGAGCCATCACCAGAGTCAATAAATCTAATATCAAAAGATACGCCGCCTGTACTTTTTTCCATGCCTGATATTCTATACTATTTTATGTAGAAAGTCAATACTATTCTGTCAGCAAACTATTTGCACCACAAAGCTTCTGCCACTTCAAATGCACTTTATATCGAAGCGGCGCGCCCGACTCGCTCTCTTGGAGTCGCAAATATTCAGGATCCATAAACATCACTTCGTCCGCATCGACGCCCGCTGAAAAATCAAAATTTTCCGTCCACACACGACAGGAAAAACAAATTTGATTAGCATCAATTCACTCAATATAAATCTCGTCCGACGCGTCAAAAAGCTGATAGCGAAGATTACCCTTATACCCAACTTCTTCATACAATTCCCGCTTCAAAGCCGACTCAAAAGTCTCGCCATAATCCATTCCGCCGCCAGGAAGATCCCAAAGCGGCCGCCCATCCTCTTTAACGACCAAAATCTGCCCAGCATCATCATAAATCAGAGCCTTTATGGAAATGCGATACAGACAATCCAGATGGTCCGTTCCATCTAAATTCTGTGTAATGATACGTCCGTTGGTGATTTTTGTCATGAAAGTCATTATACTACACCCGAGCGCTAGATAGCTAATACCATTTCACCTACAGTATACTCTGTCTTTCCAATATCTCTTTCCAATATCCATTTACTAACTACTCATTGGGTGTTAATAAGTTAGGAATTACCTAAATTACCTAATTGTGATACTCTTTTATTTTTCCTGCATATTCAGTCAAAAGATTCTTTGAATAAATTTTTTCATTTCTTGAATCTCTAACTTCTTTCCAAAGAATAGCAGCTACTTTTAACTTATTCGAATAGTTGCGACTATTTTCGTCTGCACAGAAATCCTTTAAAAATTGATTCCATTGACAAACCGAATTATCATACTTGGCATAATCTGATTTTCCATAATAAACTTTCAGCATATCTTGAATTGTAAAACTCAAATCATTTTCACTTTTTACTTTTCTCCAAGCAGTAGCCATATCAGCAGTAAATTTAAAAGGTGCAATACCTGTTACGGCAGAGAAATATTCTCTAAATTTTGTATTAAAGGAAAACCCACATTCAAGTAATGGCATATATAGAGTAATATTTTCAACTTGCTTTGTTTCGTTTTTTATTGATGATTTTTTAATTAAATTACCCTTAAAGTACTGCTCAATAATATAATTAAGTTCTTGTTTTGTACCTCTATGTTCTAATGCTAGCGACCTGCATATCTGTGAAAGTTCTTCACTATACCAATAGTATTGATTAAACTCATCAAACGATGTGATTTTATCAAACTCAGGTCTACTTTTTGTCAATCTTTTATCTCCTCAAAACCAATTTGCTTTTTTCACGTCCAATATCTACAACTCCTCAACCTTCACCCGCCTCTGCTCCGTCGTATCTCGCTCACGAACAGTAACAGTGTCATCTTCCAGCGTCTGAAAATCGATAACCACGCAGTGCGGCGTACCGATTTCATCCTGACGGCGATAACGCTTACCGATGTTCCCATTGTCATCCCACATAACGCGTCCAGGATTTTTCTTAGATAGGTTAGCGTAAATTTCACGCGCCTTCTCCACCAATTCTGGCTTATTCTTAAGTAGCGGCGAAACGGCAAATTTAACTGGTGCCAAATGCTCTGGAAGCGCCAAATAAACACGCTTACTGCCGTTCTGCTCGTCCTCACGATACGCGCTCGACAAAACCGCCATCAGCGCCCGCTCGACGCCAAAACTCGGCTCAATCACGTGCGGCACGAACTTTTCATTCGTCCCCTTAATCGTATATTCCATACTTTTCCCGCTGACGCGCTGAATATTCATCAGGTCAAAATCAGTCCGATACGCAATTCCCATCAGCTCTTCCTTGCCAATTGGAAAATCGTATTCAATGTCAATCGTTTTTTTACTGTAATGCGCCCTGTCTTCCGCCGGAACATCCAACTCATGAATATTCCTAGGATCTAATCCCAATGCCTCCAAAAACTCGTGCGTCGCCTTAAGTAGTTCATCGAACGCTTCCTGCCAATTTTCTGGATTGACAAAATATTCAATCTCCATTTGCTCAAACTCCCGAGAACGGAAAACAAAATCTCGCGGCGCAATTTCATTACGAAACGCTTTGCCCTGCTGAGCAATTCCAAACGGCAAGTCTGGATAAAAACTATCAACAACGTTCTTAAAATTGGTAAAAATTCCCTGAGCTGTTTCTGGGCGAAGATATGCAACGCTGTCTTCACTTTCGGTGGCGCCGACGCTCGTCTTAAACATCATATTGAACGTTCGCGATTTGCTTAGCGGATTTCCATCTGGACTTTTAATTCCTTTTTCTGCAATCACTTCGTCCATTTGCTCCATCGTCAAGCCGTCAACATCAATACCATTGTCCTTAAGAATGTGGTCAGTGCGATAACGCCGATGATTAACCGTATCTTCGCACAATGGGTCAACAAACGTATCCACATGCCCACTCGCCTTCCAAACTTTCGGATTCATCAAAATCGCCGCATCGACGCCATAGATATCATCACGCTCATCAACAAACATTCGCCACCATAAATTCATGATGTTTCGCTTCAATTGAACGCCAAGCGGACCATAATCCCACGTTCCAGACAAACCGCCGTAAACATCAGAACCCTGATAAATAAAACCGCGCCGCTTACACAAGCTAATAATATCTTCCATTTTTGCTTGACTCATTGAAAAACCTTTCTCCATGTTGGCAACATGGCGATTCACATTATTTCCTAAATTATACCATTTTACTGACAATTTTACACTGCCGCGTGTTGTCTGGCGGTCAACCAACAATCGTTTATAACCTCAGTTATTCCGCCGATTTGCGCCACATTTGCCAGAGGCTTGGCCTGGATTAACCTTAACAATTTGATTGCATCCGCGCCCAAATCGCCCTGCTCCGCCAATCTCAAACCTTTTTCCGCACTATCGTACATATATTTTTTATCAGGAAGCAGCGCCGCAGTCGTTACGTCCGTTCGAAGATTCAGCTCATCTCCCAGCAGACTCGCGTATTGCAAATAAAACCACGTTTCAATCAATTTTTGGTTTATCGCAGGATCGTTCAATTGCTCCAAAACTTGGCTCAGCACATAATACCATTCTGGTTCGTCAATATTTTCGCTCGCCGCAGAAACAAGTTTCATCACCGAATACGCAAACTGCATCCGATCATAATCTTCCAAAATATGCCGATAAAAAGCCGACAATCGAGCGGAAGTTAATAGCCCCAAATCGCCCCGACCAGAGCGAATAACCACATCGCAAATCGCGAATAATTCAATTCCGCCCGCTAATTTACTGCGCTCCCGACGCACGCCTTTTGCGATTACGCTACGTCGACCTTTTGGCGTTAATAATTGCAAAACTCGGTCAGCTTCGGCGTAATTTGTTCGCCTCAACAATTGCTTTTACTCGTTCACTCTGCCCCGTCATTTAGAACCTCGCGAAAAACCGCCCGCGCCTCATTCGGACGCATCGATGTTTTATCCAAAATCGCCTTCACGCCAAGCGGACGCAAATCGTCCATTTTAACGTCGATATTCGTACAAACCACAATTGGCAAACTCGCTAAATCTGCGTACGATCGCAGTTCGTTAAGCAGCGCAATCGCCGTTTCGCCAGCCAACAACATATCCAAAATCACCGCATCAGGTTGCCAATTATCAATAATTTCAATCGCCTGACCACCAGAAACCGCCACTCGACATTCCGCCCCGACATCCGCGGCAAACTTGCCCAGGATGTCCGCCCAATTCTTATCGTCCTCAACGATTAACAGTTTTTTCATATCAAGCTCAACTGCCGACTAATTGGCATTTCTACATAAAAAGTCAATCCATCACGGTGACGAATCAGACCAATCCGCCCGTTCATCGCCCGCGCAAATTGATTCGCCACGTAAATCCCCAGCCCGCTACTTTCCGGCCTTGTTCGCACGGTTTTTCGCGTTTCCATTTCATCAAGCAAAAGCCGATATTCCTTCAAACTCATCATCGGTCCAAAATCTCGCACGCTCATCCTTACGGCATCTTTTGTCGCCTTAACCGAAACCTTAATCTCCGATCCGTCCTCCGTATACGCCAACGCGTTATTCAAAAAGTTCGCTAAAATTCGCCCCAAAAGTGTTCGGTTCGCTAATATCAATTGACTATTTCGACTGCTCTTAGGCCAGCTAACTTTTCGTCCATAAAGCATTGCATTGAACTTCGTTTCCATCGCTACTTGCTGGCATAAAGCCAACGGATTGACCGGTTCAAGCGGAAATAACGACGGTGTTAAATTGGCTGAATTCGCCAAATCGATCGTAAGCTGCAACGCCTGCTCAGAAGTCCTAATAATTCGTTGCTGGATCTGAGTTTTATCGGCAGAACTGGTTAAATTGTCGTCCAGCAATAATGCCAGTTGCCTAATCAAAGCCAGCGGCGTTTTCAGCTCATGTGCCGCAACCAGAATACTCGGCAATCCCCCAAAATCAGCATCGCTCCACTCTTTACCTGCCATACAATTCTAGTATAGCAAACATCCAGCAGGTTTTTCTATTCAGAGATTTTTACAGTGCTCAATATAGTCTGGAAATCTGGCTTAAACGTATCCGCGTCGGTTGAAAAACGAATAGTTTTATCACGAACTTTCATCAAAACCACAGAGCCGCGCAATTCTTTCTCAAACGTACCGTCAATCCGAGTTGCTGAAATTCCATTAAACTCAGTACTACTTGAGGTCAATTCACCCTTCTTTAGTCGTGATTGATAATCATTCAGCACCGTATCCATATTCTTATTGATAATCTCCAGCCTTAATGCAAATCGACTATTTTTATTAGTTATCGAAGGAACTGAAACAGGATGAAGATATGCTTTATAATCACCCCTGTCGCTGCCGTCATTTGCTACATATACACTCCAAGTTTTTGGATACATGAACGATACTCGACCGTATTCAGCAGGACCGACGAATTCAATACGCGGGTTTTTTGCTTCTTCAGAAAATTTCTTCTGGTCTGATTCGGCTTGCTCGCTCTTCCCTTTAGCTACTTCAATCGCAACTTTACTATCAACGCTGCTTTTTTCTCGGGAATATTGCATGTACGCCCAAATTGCCAAAGATCCAGCAATCAAAAACAATATCAGACAGCCGATTGCGCCGACCATCCAGCCATTAACTGAGCCACGCTCACTCTTGTCTCTCGTCATCATATTGTAAAGTATAGCTTATGCTTTAATTGATGTAAAGATCTTACTCAGCGTTAAAATCCTCGCTAAGAACCTCGATATCATGTCGCATATCTTCCAGAGTGGCAGTAATTTTTTTTGATAACTCTCTCGCCTCAATAAATCTCTGTTTTGCCTCATCCAGGTTAAAGTCATCGCCTTGAAACCACGCGATTTGCTCGTTCAATTCAGTCATCATTTGCTCAATTGTCATGTCGTTGTTCACTATTCTCAATCCTCGCTTTCATAATTATATCTTTTGTTGTAATCTCTACAATATTACCAATCTGTAAATCACCCTTGATCATTGCATAGCCACGACGTAGCGCCATTTCTGGGTCATACTCAGCGATGACTTTTTGTTGCGACAATGTTGCATTTGCAGCCGCATCCACACGACTTGACCACTGTTTTAGCGCCTCTTTTTGCAATAATGTTGCATTAAGCGACTGTTCTTCGATAGCTCTACAAATTGAATCTTTCGCGTCAATTAATCTGTAATGCAAATGACGAATCACTTCTCGCTTGTCAGGAAACAGCAATTGCGCGGCGTTACTCGGCGTAGCTGCGCGAACGTCCGCAGCCAAATCACATAAACTCTCATCAATCTCATGGCCAATTCCAGTCATTGTCGGAATGCGACTACTCGCCACCGCCCGTACTAGTTTTTCATCGTTAAAACTCGCCAAATCTTCCGCACTGCCACCGCCACGAATCAAAACAATCACATCTGGAGATTCTGGCATTTGATTAAAATATGATATTGCTCGAACAGCTTGATCTGCAGCATTCGCACCCTGCACATTAACGTTGGCGACTACGAATTTCACGCCACTCCAACGTTCACCGGAAATCTTCATAAAGTCCGCATATCCCGCCGCTTTTGTACTGGAAATAACAGCCACCCTCTGAGGATATTGCGGCAATGGACGCTTTCTTTCAGAATTAAACAAACCCTCAACTGTCAATTTTTGCTTCAAAAGCTCAAAACTTCGCTTCAGACTTCCCTTGCCTAATGGACGAATCTCTTGAACATTCAAGCTAAAGGCGCCTTTATCTCTAAGTACTGGCATCGCTCGAACGACAACTTTCATTCCATCTTCAATTGGCGTACGTAAATTGCTAAAACCAACAAAACACCGAACCAGCCCGTCGTCATCTTTCAGATCAAAAAAAGCGTATTTCGGAGGATAAGACTTGAAACTAGAAACCTCGCCCTCAACTTCAACCATTTCAGCAAAAGCCACGTCAAAAGTTTGATTGACAATTGCTATGAAATTGCTAACACTAAATCTGGGAATCATCTGGCTTGCCGTATTTAATCAGTGCGTGTTGATAGAAAATATAGCCAAAGATAATCGTGCCAGTGAGTAAAATCGCTCGCGTCAGAATTATTCCAGCAATCGCCAAATCCGGCGGAGTGCCTGCCATACTTAAGAAAATAATCATAATAGTTTCATAAATTCCCGTCCCTCCAGGCGTAAATACGACAATCGCCGCCAATCCCGCCACGCCGTATCCAACCATCAAAATCGCCGGATTAACAAAAACACCCAGCGACAGAAACGCCACGGCAAACATCGCCACATCAAAAACAGTATAAACAGTTCCCCAAATCATCGGTTTTATCAGAAGTTTCGGATGATTGGACAAATCTTGAAAATCGTCCTGCATATCGACAAAAAACTCTTCGACTTTCTTCGACTTCATCACTCGTCGCTTCTTACCTAAGGTTGCAATTTTTACTAGCGTATTAATAAACCTCGACAGCCCAGCCGCAGTTGCCTGCATGCGTCGCTTTGACGAAAACACGAAAATCAGACCAAACGTCAGCGCCAAAACCACGATAATCAGCAAGAAACTAGCGGCAACGATATAACGATTAACCTTGCCGTCAATAGCCAGCGCCAGCACAGCAATCACCAACAAAACCAAAAGCGACAAAAATCCCGTAACGTAACGAATCACCTGCGCAAATGTTGAACGCGCCGAGCTCACACCAAGCTTGTGCATTCGCCACGTCGTATACGAAATTCCACTAACTCCGCCTGACGGAAAAATGTGATTGACCAAATTAAGCTCCAGCGCAATCCTCGTCTGCTCCAGCCTGGAAATATGATGAATCAGATTCTTCTCTCTTAAATACGAAAAAATCATCTCGCCACCAGCGAAGTACACGATAATCTGAAACGGCAACAATAAGAACAATAGCCATAAATCCGCGTGCAAAAACAGATTCCACGCCTTCACGAGCTCATGCCGAGATAGAAAAATTATTATCGCCAAAACGACCAACGTCAAAACGCTCATAATGGCTCGTGGCGATTTCAACAATTGCAACACCTTCGGTAACATAACCTTCATTATACCACGATAAATGTTATAATTACGACATGTTTATAGCTATTCTTGGCCGTCAACCAGAAATCTCTATCGCTGAATTAGAGGCAGTTTACGGTGCTAAAAATGTCCAAAAGATCTCCAACCAAGCCGCCACGGTTAATTGCGACAATTTTTCAATTGACAATCTCGGTGGAACGATTAAGTACGGACAAGTCATCACGAAGATAAAGTCGCAAAAATCAGATCATCATACTCTTCTCCAGGCGTCAAAAACCATTGTCGAAAAATACACGAAAAAACTTTCGAATAGCCAGAAAAAAATAACGCTTGGAATAAGTTTTTATGGCAATAAAACAGATCCGAGAAACGTCCAAAAAATCGGAATTATCTTAAAAAACAACTTGAAAAAATCTGGCGTCAGTTTGCGTCTAATTCCTAATAAAACCGCCGCGCTGTCCACTGCGACCTCTCATAATAATAAACTCGGCAGGTCTGAAGCAAAAATTGAAATTATTATAGCTAAGAACGTGTATGGAGATTTGATAGTTGCCGAAAGCCGTGGCGCTCAAAATATCAATTCATACACTCAGCGCGACCGCGAGAGACCGAAACGCGACGCTTTCGTGGGAATGCTCCCACCTAAGCTTGCGCAAATTATGATTAACCTGTCTGACGCAAAACCTAACAACTACCTCTGGGATCCGTTTTGTGGCACAGGAACAGTATTGCAAGAAGCTGCGCTTATCGGCGTGAATGCTTATGGCAGCGATTTGAGCGATAAGATGATATCTTACACAACCGAAAATATGAACTGGGTGGAAAAAACTTTTTCGACAAACACTTTCTGGCAAGCACATCAGGCCGATGCCACCTCTGTAAAATTAACAGATGAGCAAAAGGAACGGATTTCTCGAATTGTTTGCGAAACATATTTAGGTCAGCCGTTTTCCGCTCCGCCAAGCCCAGAAAAACTTCACGAAGTAGTTGGAAATTGCAATCACATAATTAGCGATTTTCTACAAAATATCCGCTCGCAAATCCGCCCAGACACGACGCTTTGTATAGCCGTTCCAGCGTGGCAAAATCGCGAAGGTAAATTTACTCACTTACCCCTGATAAAAAATCTTAAAAAACTTGGATATCAGCAAATTATCGATAAAAACCTCTTATATTACCGTGAAGATCAAGTTGTTGCCAGAGAAATATTGGTATTAAAACCGGCAGATATAGCCAAAACCGCTTGACAACTGGCTTAATTTTCGATAAACTAGAACAGATTGTTTTATAGAAACTATAAGGAGTAAAGAATGTCAAAGGTTAAAGCTGGTGGTTCTAGTAAGAACATCCACAACAATGCTGGTCAACGTCTTGGCGTTAAGCGATTTGGCGGTCAAAAAGTTTCCGCTGGAGAAGTTCTAGTTCGCCAAACTGGCGCCACAAAGATCGCTGGTGACGGTACATACGTTAGCCGCAATTTCACCATCCACGCTGCAAAAGATGGCGTAGTTGGCTTTAAGTCAGTTAAGAAAACCAAGTTTACCGGCAAATCAGAACGCCGAACGCAAGTTGTTGTTCTTTAATCGGTAAAAATTTTGCTTAAAATAACTCCGTTTGTGCGGAGTTATTTTATTATTAATAATTATTTCTTACATATTCGAGAAGTGCCCTTGCAGAATCCCTATGCATACCACTTCTCTCTTTGCCACCCCTGTAATGAGTAACCATTTTGTCTTGTCTGTCTACATCAAATGAGCCGTCCATCATAGCGATTGCCAGCACTACAGTATATTCACGACTGCGCATTTTACCCGCATAATAATTACCTCCGAGGTAATTAGGAGATTTTAGATTATCATATGAGTCGCGAAGGACTCTGTCTGCCAAAGCGCCTGGATTAACGACCGCCAGCCTATCAAGACTGGAGGTTAAATATTCAAACAAACGGCAACGCGTAAGGTGACTAGCTCTAATGTCATTTATGATCGCTTTAGAGTCAAGCGCTCCCTCGGGATTAATTATTTGCATTAACGATGGATTCGTAGCTAGGCTATCAATAGCCTCTTTCGCAGCATTAAAGCTGTTCTCAGATATAGGAACGCCTTTTAGGTTTCTAACGGCAGCGTCCTCTACATTATTTGACGGCACATAATTCTTATCGTATAGATGATCAAAATAGTTCTCTCGCACAGGTTCGTCCTTAAAAAGCATACCGTCTACATCAGTCTCTAGAGGCTTCGTCAGTTCTCGCACTCTCTCATCAAAACGATTTAGCTCTGGGCTATCACTTTCATCTAGCCCCGTTTCCGCAGTCGACAGACTATTCCAATCACTATCCGGATGTTCCTGTTGCCAAATCTGCTCAGCAGCCTCTGCTCCTTCTTCAATCATTTCTTCAGTAGATTTTCCGTAAAGCTCCTGAATATAAGATTCGTTAAAACCTTTATTTGCCTCTCGACTTTGGAGCTTCTTCAATGACACAATCTTAGTTGCAATAACATGCTCTTCATAAATATGCCCTCCATAAACTTTAATCGGTTTATGTACTTTCACGAACAATTCAACAGGACTAATACCATTTTTGGAATCAGTGTCGCATACACACAACATGTCGCCAGGAATCCACCCTCCATCATATCTGACGCCTTTTCCGTCTTGACCACTGCGAATAACGGTTAGTGGAGATGTTGTAATATCTGGGTCAGCATCAGCATGAAAAGTTGCAACTACATAATCTTCCAGTGTTTTTGGTCGTTCTTGTTCGTGATTTTGTGTTGGTTTTGGTTTTTCCATATATAGCTATTTTATAGCAAAAAACAAACAAAAAGTCAACCCCTAAAAAGCTGACCTTCCGCTCGATTTACTCTTCTATTGAATACCCAAATGATGCTTTACGCGCGCCACAACGTCGCCAATTACAACCTGAGATTTCACCAAATAATCATCAACACCCAAGCTCTCAGCACGCTCCTTATCCTTTGGTTGGCTAAGCGCTGTTAACATAATAATCCTCACATTAGCAGTTTCTGGCGTATTGCGAAGAATATCCAGGACATCAAAACCACTAATCTTTGGCATCATCACATCCAAAAGAATCAAATCTGGATGATATTCAACAGTGGCAGACAGAGCGTCTTCTCCATTGTTGGCTTCCCTAACGTCAAATCCTTCAATCTCTAGTCGCGACCTATAAACCGCAGACAGAGCCATGTCGTCCTCAACTAGTAAAATCTTCTTTTTTTGTCCGTTCATACTATCTCCATTTTATGTTGTCCAGCCCAAAAACACAAGCTTTATAACGACTTCGCCTTATCCATCTGCGGATCTACGTTATTATTGACATCGTCCGACGAAAGATCAACTTTTACATCAGGTTCTATACCAGTTTTATCTATATTTTTACCCTTTGGCGTATACCATCTGGCTTCCGTAACCTTCATTTGCGATCCGCCAGGCAGCCCAAGCACAATCTGCACGCTTCCCTTACCGTAACTCTTCTGACCAACCAGCGTGGCTTTTCCGTATTCACGAAGCGCCCCAGCTGTAATTTCGCTAGCACTAGCACTGTTACCGTTAATAAGCACCACCGTTTTCATATTGCCCAGAATTGGCGTTCCAGTTGTACGCAGCGTTTTAACAATTTCAGAACCCCGTCGCTCGGTCATAGCTATTTGATTGTCCAGCCAAATACCCAATAGTCCTTGAGCAGCTCCAACCGTTCCGCCCGGGTTGTTTCGCAGATCCAAAATCACCTTCTTAACGCCTTTTTCAACAAATTCCGAAGCGTATTTTCTGGACAAGCTTACCGTATCGTCACCGAATCGGTTAACTTTCAAAATACCAATTTCTCCATCAATTTCCGACTCTACCGCCGGAGAAACTATATTCTGACGCACAACCGACACCTCACGCGTTTTACCATCGCTTAATAACGTCAATTTAACGGACGTACCAACCTCTCCGCGAATTTTACTCACAACTTTTTCCACTGACCAGTCAGAAGAAGCCTCGTCATTCACCTTAATAATCACCTCGCCAGCCTTAATTCCCGCCTTCTGAGCTGGACTGTTTTCCAGAGGTTTTATAATAGTCGGCTTATTATTCCTAAGACCAATCTCCGCACCAATTCCGCCACCAATTTGACCACTTAATGACTTGTCAAACTCTTTCGTCTCATCCGGGTCCATATACGCCGTATGAGGATCACCAGCCGCTTCAACTAGCCCGCGATTGGCACCGTAAATTAGCTTTTGGGTGTCCAATTTTCCGTCATAATTAGCAACCAGTTCTTGATATGTTTTTTGAACGCTAGATAAGTCGATTGTCTTATTTGAAGTTCTAACGCCAAATACCGACGCCACATTAGCAAACAACGCATCAGAGCGAGCTCCCGCCACAAAGCTAACAATAGCCACAATAACAAGCGTCAAAAACCAACTTAATTGCTGTCTTTTTTCTCCCGTAACCATATGCTTATTATACTACAAAACGCCCGTTTAACACGAGCGTTTTTGTATATCACTTTTTATGCCGATTAGAAGTAAACGTAGGTCAATCCTGAAGCTGAGCGTGTATAATACCTATATAAACCATCCCAGGCAAAGTTGTAATCGCTAACGGTAATGGTTCCATCGCCATTAACGGACTCAACATACATAACGTGCCCGTAATATCCAACATTCATCACGGCTGCTGCGCCAGCTTTTGGAGTTGAACCGCTAGAAATACCATAGCGTGCTGCAGTTGACGGCCATTGATTTGCGTTACCTGCGCCACCAAAATGCGGAACATATCGTCCAGTACTGTGAATTTTCCAAGCCACGTAGCTCACGCATTCACGCGTATATAATCCCCACGGATCAACATAAGCGTCAAGCGGAGCACTCGCCCAGACACCAGGATAACCGCCGCCGCCAGGTACGCCGCCCGGAATCGAAACATTACTACCGCCAAGAGCTCGTCGGTTGGCTGCGGCCTGCTCTTCTCGCAACTTCGCTACCTCGGAATTGCGCTTCTGAGCTAATGCCGCATAGTTATTTTGGTCATTCTTCGTATCAGTAATCAGTTTTGCCTTCTCAGATTGCTTGGCTGCCATCGCATTGCGCTGCAATTCTTGGTCGCGAAGCGTATTCTCGACAGACTTCTTATTCTCTTCCAGCTTTTTCTGCAAAGACTTAATTTCTTTGATCTTATCATTCAATGAAGTTTTCAAAGAATTACGCTGTTCTTGCTTATCGATGTAATCGCTAATATTTTTTGAACTAGCAAGCATCTCCAGTGGCGAAATCTGATCATCAACATACAAATCCGCCAAAATTCGCCCCATCGCTTTACGATTGTGCTTAATTAGCTCTTCGTTCTTTTTTATCTGATCATTAAGACTATTAATCTTCTTTTGGCTATCGGAAATCTGCGCTTGAATAGCTGATATTTGTCCATTTATCTTATCAAGTTCCGCTTGCAAACTATCAGCCATCTCACCCAAGCGTGAAGCCTCAGAATTATAGTTATCTGCTTCTTGTTGTTTTGCCTGAATTTCGGCGTTATAGTCGCGAGCTAATACGTGTGATGCCAAGCCAAAAATGCCCGATCCAGCGAGCAATGCAGACATCGCCACCAGAGACGCTCTGCTGACTAATGATGCCGAAACTGGTGTGGTGGACCGTAGTTTCATACGTCTATGTTAGCATAAGCATAATCAGCATGTCAAGGACTTTTACAACTTAAGATATTTGCGAGTTGCCACCCAAGATGACGCCACGCCAATCGCCGCGCCGACCAGAATCATACTCAAGAAAACCAACACGCCGTACATTTTTAGATGATTCAAAAGATTATCGATAGGAATTCCATACTTCACCATCGGATCATGCGCAAGAATTAACAGCCCATACCCAACCACCGTTGCGATAATTGCCGCGATAAATCCGTACATTATAGCCTCAACGATAAACGGACCTCTGATGAAACTGCGTTCTGCACCGATCAACTTCATCATCTCAATCTCGTCCTTGCGGTTGAAAATTGCCATACGAATGGTATTAAAGACCACAAGCGATGAAATCACCACGAAAACAACTGTAGCGATTGACCCGCCAATACTCGCCAGTCTCACCCAATTGCCAACTGTTTTAATAGCCTGCTGGCGTTCACCCGAGAATGACGGCTCCCTGTTAGGGTCTTTATATTTTTTATATAAATCATCAGTTTTAACAAAATTATTTAATGATTGCTGATTATTCAGTTCTTTCACGGAAACACGAAGCGTTGCCGACATCTCATTACTAGACTCGCGAATCGCCTCAAGCGTATCTGGATTGTCCTTATATTGCTCAGCTTGCTTTTCACGCGCTTCTTCCGCGGAAATATACTTAACACTATCGACATTATCTAATTTTTCAATCCGAGATTTAATCGTTTTAATCGTTTTTTCTGGCGTGTCACCCTTTAAGTAAATTGACATATCGGCACGCTTGGAGACATTTGAAACAGTATCAACCAAAACCTGACGCGCTGATAATGTTATAAACACAATAATCAACGTGACGCTCATCACCGC
>CAUTMO010000008.1:0-34475 GCA_963539815.1 uncultured Candidatus Saccharibacteria bacterium
CAGAAATGCGAAAACTCAATAGTCCAGATGACACGTTCAACGACATCGCATTATATATGGAATCGCTCTCTAGATTTGGAACTAAACGCTCTCCTGTAAGTCCTCAACAATTCAACGACCACTTTTTGAAAACATACGAGAAAAATATACCCAACATTTTTCCTATGTATGAACGTTTGGAGGCGGAGATGGCAATTCACGCTCTACGCGACATGCTAGACTTCACGCTTATAACGTAGCAACATAATTCTAGTGTCGTCGCTTACGTCTATGAAGATCAGCAACCTTCAATCGCACCATATGACGATCGATAAGCTGCTTGGCTTTCTCACGCTCAACTTGATCGTCAGCTTCATCACGCGCCTTAATAGCACGTTCCAGAGCCTTCTGAGTTTCCGCCTCGATGATGTCATCGCCGTGATCAGCTTCATCAACTAGAATCTGCACCGACGAATAGTCAATTTTTACCACGCCACCAGAGATTGCAAAATATTCCAACTGATTATCAGAGTCTTCTTTATGTCGACGCACGGTAATCACGCCGTCCCGTGCAATCGTCACTAGCGGCTCATGGCTTGGGAAAACGGAAATTTCGCCGTCAGTAGTTGGAATTGACACCGAATAAACTTCTTCGTCAACCTTCGTACCGACAAGTGTGACTAATGACAATTTCATGACTATTTAGCTTTCTTCTCAGAATGTTTTTTAGCCTCGGCAGCTTCAGCTTCAGCGTCGCGAGCGACTTGATCAGCCAGCGTACCCTGGACCATGTAGAACCAGTTTTCAGGTTTATCGTCGTATTTACCAGCCAAAATGTCGGAAGCGTCGCGGATAGTGTCTTCCAGTTTAACGTAAACACCTGGATTTCCGGTAAACTTCTCAGCCACGTGGAACGGCTGCGCCAAGAATCGCTGAATACGACGAGCGCGAGCAACAATCTGCTTCTGATCGTCCGACAATTCTTCCATACCAAGAATAGCGATGATATCCTGAAGCTCTTTATATTGCTGCAAAATTCGCTGAACCTCACGCGCCACGCGGTAATGCTCTTCGCCGACAATTTCTGGATCAAGCGAGTTTGAGCTCGAGTCCAAAACGTCAACCGCTGGATAAATACCGATTTCCGTCAAAGCACGGTTCATCACAATTGTAGCGTCAAGGTGAGCAAAGGTCGTCGCAGGAGCTGGGTCAGTCAAGTCGTCAGCTGGCACATAGACAGCCTGAACAGAGGTAATCGAGCCCTTCTTTGTTGAGGTAATTCGCTCTTGCAATGCACCCATTTCCTGCTGGAGGTTTGGCTGATAACCAACCGCACTTGGCAAACGACCAAGCAATGCTGATACCTCGGCACCAGCCTGAGTATAACGATAAATATTGTCGATAAATAACAAGACATCTTTACCTTCATCGCGGAAAGCCTCAGCCATCGCCAGACCCGACAATGCCACGCGCAAACGTGCTCCAGGCGGCTCATTCATTTGCCCGAAGACTAGCGAAGTCTTGTCCAAAACGCCAGCTTCTTCCATTTCATAGTAAAGGTCGTTACCTTCACGAGTTCGCTCACCAACACCAGCAAAAACAGAGTTTCCAGAGTGGAACTTAGCGATATTGTTGATCAACTCAGTGATAAGAACCGTCTTACCAACACCAGCACCAGCAAACAAGCCAGCTTTTCCACCCTTAGCAAGTGGCGCAATCAAGTCGACAACCTTAATGCCAGTTTCCAAAATCTCAGTCTTATTTGACTGTTCAGAAAGCGCTGGAGCAGGGCGGTGAATTGGTGCAGTTTTACCCTTTGGCTGCGGCTTTTCGTCAATCGCTTCACCAACGACATTAAACATTCGTCCTTGAGTTTCTGCGCCGACTGGAACGGAAATTGGAGCGCCAGTCGCAACAACTTCTGCGCCACGGCTCAATCCATCCGTCGAAGACAGGGCAATTGCTCGAACAGTATGCTCGTCCAAGTGCTGAGCAACCTCCAGCACCAAATTCTCATTGCCGTTTTTAACGTGCAACGCGTCGTAAATCGCTGGAAGTTCAACGTCTCGCGGAAACTCCACGTCAACGACCACGCCAACGATTTGAATAATTTTACCTAGTGTTTTACTCATCAATTTTTCCTCCGCACTTCCTTTGTATTAATCTCACTTTTCATATCACATCTACGCCTCCTGATAATCCATAATTATATCCAAAGAATAACTCTTATCCGACAATGCTCGACGAGCCGGCTCTATCATATCATCAGGGAAGCGCAAGTTCAGTTTCTCTAAAGCCCCTAACGTCACGAAGTCAACCTGCTGGATTCCTTCTTCGTGCGCGATAGGAGAATCATCGGCAACGTGTCCTAGAAAGAACACAACCAGCGACATACCAGAATCAGTATTTTTCAACAGCACCGACAGCACACCATCAATTGCAACTGTGTAGCCAGACTCTTCCTTCGCTTCGCGTATCGCCGCATCCACCAAGCTTTCGCCAGGCTCAACATGACCAGCTGGAAAATTCCAGGTATCTAATTGACCATAATTATTTTTGCCTTCTTGAACGACCAACAACTTACCGTCCTTTACAACAACAGTACTGACGAATAGGGTTGTGTTATTTATCATTGTTCCATCGCCTCCACGCCACCAGAAATTTCAGCAAGCTCCTGAGTAATCGCCCCTTGACGAGCCTTATTCATAGCTAGCGTCAAATCGTCAACCAAATCGCTGGCATTATCTGTAGCATTCTTCATCGCCATCATACGCATAGAATGTTCACTGGCGCGAGCGTCAAGCAACGCTTGCAACAGTCGCGCACCAACCAAACGATACGCCACCGCATCCAAAACTTCTGGAATGCTCGGCTCATATTTGGCGTCAGAAATCGTGTTAGAAACTTCACTCGGATCAACCAAGATTTTCGTTCCTGCTGGCAATAATCTGTCCAATTCAGCAGTCTGAACCATGCTATTGACAAAACGCGTATGAACAAGCGTAACTGCATCAACTTCGCCATTTTCAAACATATTTACTGCCGTATTCAAAATCGTATGGAACGTCAATCCAGACGGCTGATCTGGCAAATCTTCATACGTACCGATGATTTTCGTATCTTTAAGACGCGTTGCGAATTGTGAAGCTCGCCGACCAATCGTCAAAGTCAAGTTCTCAATTCCGCGCTCGTCATCACGCTTTAGCAGCTCCAAATATTTCTTCAAAACGTTGGTGTTGTATGCGCCAGCCAAACCCTTATCGCTGGCCACCACGATAATCAATCGCTTATTTATCTTGCGCCTAACGAACAGCGGGTGATTGTCAGTTGCGCCTTGGCTCGCCAAATAAGACAGCAATTCTTCCGCCGCCATTGTGTACGGCGCAGAAGCTTTGTCCGCCTCTTGAGCCCGACGCATTTTACTAGCCGCCACCAATTGCATAGCCTTGGTGATCTGCTTAGTCGAGTCCACCGAACGAATGCGATTTTTCAGCGCGCGAGTGCTCGGCATGAATTACTCCTCAAATCCTTTCGCTATTTCTTTCGTAGCTTCGTCAATCAATTTCAATTGCTCATCCGAAGGTTTGTCGCCCTTGTTTAGCTCACGCATAGCATCTTTAGAATTTTTCCAGAGATAAGTCAATAGAGCAGACTGCGCATCCTTAATCTTAGAAACTGGAACATCGTCAAACATACCGCCAGTCACCGCGTGAATGCTGACAAATTGTTCCCAAACGCTCATTGGTTGATATTGTGGCTGCTTCAGAAGCTCAGTGAGTCGCTGACCGCGGTCAATTTGAGCCTTTGTCGCGTCGTCAAGGTCTGAGCCGAATTGAGCAAATGACGCCAATTCGCGGAACTGAGAAAGACCAAGCTTCAAGTTTCCACCGACAGATTTAACGGCTTTCGTCTGAGCTGCGCCACCAACACGAGAAACTGATAGACCAGCTGAGATGGCTGGGCGAATGCCTTGATAGAACAAATCGGTTTCCAGGAAAATCTGACCGTCGGTAATAGAAATCACGTTGGTCGGAATGTAAGCGGAAATGTCGCCAGCTTGCGTTTCGATGATCGGTAGAGCCGTCAAGCTTCCTGCGCCAAGTTCATCTGACGAGCGCTCCAATAGTCGCGAGTGCAAATAGAAGACGTCACCTGGGTAAGCTTCGCGTCCTGGTGGGCGGCGCAACAATAGTGACATCTGTCGATAAGCCACCGCGTGCTTTGTCAAATCGTCATAAATCATCAATGCGTGACCGCCGTTATCGCGGAAATATTCACCCATGGCCGTACCGGCGTAAGGCGCCAAGTAAAGCAGGGAAGCCGCGTCGGACGGGCTGGTTGCGACGATAATCGTCTGATCCATCACGCCTTCTTCTTTCAATCGGTCGACCAATCGAGCAATCTTCGACAATTTCTGACCAATCGCCACATAAACATTTACCACGCCAGTTTTTTGACGAGCTTGGTTGATCATCGTATCGATAGCAATTGCCGTCTTACCAGTTTGACGGTCGCCGATAATAAGCTCACGCTGACCACGACCGATTGGGAACATCGCATCAATTGACATAATGCCAGTCATCAGAGGTTCGTGAACCGACTTGCGACCCATCACGCCAATAGCAGGACGCTCAATTAAACCGCGTTTCTTCGTCTTGATAGCTGGACCGTCGTCAAGAGGTCGACCTAGCGGGTCAACCACTCGCCCCAACAGCTCTTCACCGACAGGAACGTCTAGCACCGAACCTTTGCGACGAACACTAGCGCCAGCCTTAACCTTATCTTCGCCGCCAAGAATCACCGCACCAATTTCATCTTCCATCAAGTTCAAAGCAAACGCTTCAACCGTGCCGCCGTCAGTTTCAATTTCCAGCACTTCGCTATAACCAGCGCTACTTAGACCATGCACCCAAGCCACGCCGTCACCAACGCGAATAACCACGCCGGCATCTTCCAAACCTTCTGTCGCCTCCAACTGCGCGATTTTTTCCCGCAGGCTTTTGGCTAATTCTGTCACATCAATCTTGCTCATTTTTCCTCCTAGATTTTCTTCGCCCGCAAGTCGTTTAACTTCCTCGAAACCGTTGCGTCCAGTGTTGCGGTCGGCGTTTGTAGCTTAAATCCACCAATCAACGTCGGATCAATTGATTCTCTTAGCGACACTTTTGGCTTGCTATTTTTATCGCTCGCCGCAGTCGCCAGAAATTGCTCTATTTTACGCCTTGTATTGTCATCGAGCGCTCTCGCACTCTCGACCGACGCTACAATTTCACCGTTCTCAGCCAATTCTGCCTCAATGTCTCGCACCAACAAATCAACTTCACGTTCGTGCTTTTCGTAAATCAAAAGACCAGCAATTTCTTCCAACACCGCGTCATTGCCAGCTAAAATTTGTTCAGCTGCGTACTTTGCCAACTTTCTTCTGGACACTAATCTCATCTATTCAGCCTCCTCAAGCGCCTCCGAAATCAGCTTTGTATCTTTCTTCGCATCAATTTTCTCGCCCAAAACCTTGCCAGTCGCCTCAGCCACCAACTCTAATGTCGAATTGTGCAGGTCTTTCTTAGCGTTTTCAATTTCTTGAGCAATCGTATTATGCGCTTCTTTAATCAAAGCTTCAGATTTGGCAGTCGCTTTTTTAGCCGCTTCTTCAACGACTTCGGTCGCTTCTTCTCGAGCAGACGCCACGATGTCGCTAGCTTGCGCTCGTGCTTTTCGCATCATTTCGGCGGTCATTTCTTCGGCTCGATCGGCATTTTCCTTGGCAGATTTTGCTGCCGCGTCAGCCGCTTTCAAGTCTTTTTCTCGCTTGACGAGCATTTCCATCATTGGCGGATAAACAAACTTGCGAAGAACAAATAGCAAGATTAAAAATGCTACCGTCTGAAACGCCAACAGCGCCCAATCAATACCTAGCGAATCAAACAAACCAGCTTTTTCCGATGCGCCAGAATTGGCAAATTGTGTTAATATTTTCTCCACAATTTACTCCCGAAAACTACATAACTTTGCCGACGATTGCTGCGACGAAACCGATAATAGCAATAGCGTCGATGAATGAAATACCCAAGATCATCATTGTGCGTAGGTCGTTGATTTTTTCTGGGTTACGACCAGCTGCGTTCATAGCTGCTGCACCAACGATTGCGGCACCAATTGCTGCAAATGCTGCTGGGATTGCGTAGGTAAGTGTGAATGCTAATGCTTCCATGGTTAATATTCTCCTTTTAATTAATTATTACCTAATTTAATCACTCTCTGATGTTGCTAATTTATTAGTTTCAACAGAGGAGTGAACTTCATCAATTGGCTCGTGCGAATCATGGTGAGCCAGCCCCAGAGAAATAAACACAGTTGATAGCATAAAGAAAATATACGCCTGAATACCGCCGATAAACAACTCAAAGAAATAGAACGGCTGCAGAGCTACGGGCGATAAAAATTTCGTCATATAAGCGATAATCGCCAAGAGAATTTCGCCAGCCAAAACGTTACCAAACAGACGAAAACTCAGCCCCAGCATTCGCGAAAACTCAGCCACTAACTCCAAAATACCGACAAATGACATAATTGGATCACGCAGCGGGTTAACGAAATATCGTCCCAAATTGCCCTTAAAGCCCAAATACTTAAACGCATAAACCTGAGCCGCGACAATCGTTACAATTGCCAAGCCGAAAGTCATATTAAGATCCGCCACACCACCGCGGAACAGAGGAGTGTGATGCTCGCCAATTGTAACTGGACCAACGATCGGCAAAAGCCCCAGCCAGTACTGCGCAACAATAAAGAAAAACAACGTAATACAAAGCGGAGCAACCTTACGCGCCCATTTTTGGTCTGGAATAACTTGACAAACTGTATTGTAAAGTCCGTCGAACGTCCACTGAATTAGCCTTGTGATAAAGTTATGTTTCTTTTTACCTAAAACTGCCGCACGAGTACGGAACATTACCCATACAAGTACGATCAATCCCAAGAATCCCATCAAGTGTGAATTCGTAATAGATACGCCAGCGACATTGAAAACTTCGTCAACCTTTACTGAAATATGCGGACCAGCGCTTGCCATATAATCGATCATTTCTTCAACTCCTGCTGTTTAATTTTAGCAATTTGCAAAGCTACGAGAATCACTGAGATAATCGCACCAGAAATAATTCCAGCAAGTAACCATCTCATCTTCATTCCGCTGACATTATCCAACCACAATCCTAACAAAGTTAAGCCAATTGTTGGCAAAAACATTCGCCACATTGCACCAATCATCGTCCTTGCCAAAATCATCATCGCGCCAGAATCGCCTGTATCATTAGCCGAAATGTCAGTTTCTTTTACCATTACTTTCCACTATATCAATCTGTTATACTATTTTGCAAGATGCCACGACGAAATTATTCAAAAAATAGTCAAAAAAGCCAAAAAACATCATTGATGTCAATTTCAGGGCTGACTAATTGCCAGAAAAAACGTCGCTTCTCAACAGAGATAAAAGCCCGCCAAGCAGCAGAAATCCAAGAGCTAGAGAACCCGAATTTGTCGATTGATATATATCACTGCGAATGGTGCAAAAATTGGCATTTGACGTCGAAGAATTCTAAATAGACGTAACCGTTATGTTATAATTGGAAGTGTTATTAAATGGGGGAATATATGAGCGAAGACACAACGAACAACCATCAAGACACAAAAGTTGTCGTGTACAACACTAGCTGGTGTGCGTTTTGCCACACGGAAATGGAATGGCTGAAGAAGCTGGGAATTGATTTTGTTTCCAAAGATATCGAGGCTGATCCTGGCGCAAAAGAGGAATTGCTAAATAAAAATGGTGGCAATTTCCAAGGCGTGCCAGTGACGGATATTAACGGGGAATTAGTGCTTGGTTTTGATCGACCGAAACTACAAGATTTGCTACGAAAAAACGGCTTACTAGCCGACTAATTTTCTTAAAACAATTCAAGATTTTCCGTCAAATTCTGGCGGAAAATTTTTATTCTGCGCCAATTTGCACAACTTTGCCACCAAGTTTTTCGCGGAAATAATTATCGTGGCTGACATAAAGAATCGCGCCGGAATATTTGGCCAACGCCGTTTCCAGCTCTTCGATGCTCGGCAGATCCAAGTGATTCGTCGGCTCGTCCAGAACTAGTAGTTGTGGATCATTCGCCAGCATAGCAATAATCTGAAAGCGAGCTTTTTGTCCACCAGACAAGCGAGCCAGCGGCGTCATCCGATCGGCATCTGTGAACAAATAGTCTGCCAAAAGTTGTCGAATTTTCGTATCAGAAATCGACAAATCGCGGCTCATATACAATTTTTCAATCGCTTTTTCTAACGGATCAGACAAATATCGCTCGTCAATTTCTTGCTCGTAAACGCCAATTCGAACCTGCGGATCAAGGAAAATATCGCCAGAATAAAGAACAGGACCGCCGTCAAAACTCTTGCCCGACGCCAGAATCATCCGAATCAACGTAGTTTTACCAGCGCCATTGCGACCTCTAATTTCAATCGCTTCACCTTCGCGCAGATCAATATTCACATCCTCAAACAATATCCGCTCACCAATCCCAACTGCCACATTTTCCGCGCGAACCAACACGTGCTGACTACGGCTGGACGCGTCTTTCATGTTCAGGCGAATATTACGAGACTTGAATTTTCCGTAACGCTCAGCCGATTTATAATCCAATTGACCAACGGATTCCTTGTCAATCCAAAACGTCGGCTTTTCCATTTCCGACAATTCCTCCAGCTCCGCTCGCGCCTCGTTCTCCAGCCGCTTAAATTTCTGGATCGTGCCAGGATTACGCGACTTTTCCTTAAGCCTTTGATAGTCCAAAACTTTTTGTTTCAGGTTAACAATTCGCTTCTCAATCTGCTCAAAATTATTCATTCCAGCTGTCGTGGCTTGGGCGTTCTGCTTCAAATACGCGTCGTAATTTCCGCGGTAACTAACAGCTTGCCCGTCCTTAATCTCAACTATTCGATCAACTTGCCCAAGTACATCGCGATCATGTGTAATGATTAGCATCGCTTGATGCGGCTGCGAATTCATCCAGTCAATAAACTGCTGTTTCGCAATATAATCCATGTGGTTTGTCGGTTCGTCAATTAGCGCCAAATGCGCCTCCGAGTGCATAATTTTAACAATTTCCACAAGCCTTTTTTGCCCACCAGACATGGAAGAAATCTTCCGATCACCAAAACCTTCAAGCTGAAAATTGCTCAGCTCTCGTTCAATTTTTTCTTCAACTTGATAAAATCCTTTTTGGTCAAATCGCTCCAAAGCTTGCGTATATTCCTCAATTTTTCGCATATTGTCGCCCATAGTCAGTGGATATTCATCTATAATCTTCTTTAATTCAGGATATTCCGGAAGTCCACTAAGAATGTACGCCATAACCGTTTGATCACCCAAGCCGTGATGCTCCTGAGCAGTAGTCGCAACCGTAATGCCACGGCGAAAAACAACTTCTCCCGTATAATCGTTATCCGTGCCCGCCAATATTCCAAACAGCGTCGACTTACCGACGCCGTTACGACCAACCACGCCAACTTTCTCGCCGTCGTCCACACTGAACTTGACGTCTTTCATCAACGTCTTATCGCCAAAACTTTTTTCAGTAATGTGAATGTCGGCTATCATGCTTGAGATATTGTAACATAAGTCATATTTCAGCCGCACCAAACTAGCCTAAATATACTGTCGCGTTAAGTTTTGCTATAATATAATCCATGTCAAAGCCAAAAGCTAAAAAACCAGCCACACAGAATATTGTCAATCGTCGCGCACGGTTTGATTATGAGCTTGGCGAAGAAATTGTAGCCGGCTTGGTTTTAACTGGGATGGAAGTGCGAGCCGCCAGAGAAGGACACGTCCAACTTAAAGGCTCATTTGTTAGCTTAAGAAACGGCGAATTGTGGCTAAATAACGCTAGCTTTTCACTGCGATTAAACGTTCGCGGAGAAGCAAATAGCCGTTCAGTCGATACTTCTGCGCGGAAATTATTGGTAGGTAAAAAGCAATTGTCAAATTTTACAGAAGCCAAAAAACAGGGAATGACAATTGTCCCGACCAAATTATTGACCAATGGAAAATTCATTAAAGTTGTAATCGCGCTCGGAAAAGGTAAGAAAAATTACGACAAGCGCCAAACCATCAAACGCCGCGACCAAGACCGAGAAACCAGGCGACTTATCTCTAATAGATAATCGCATTGACTACGAACTAGGCTCAGAATTTATTGATTTTCGCGCGCTTTAATGAGATTTTTATAAAGCTTTTCAAGTTTCTTCACTTGACTGCGCTCCGTAAACTTGTTGGCTAATTTTTTACTTTCAGCGCTAAACTCCGCTTGTTTTTTCGGACTTTTTAGAATTGCAATTACTTTTTCCGCGATACTTTCTGGATTGTTCTCCGCAAAATAGCCATTGACTCCGTCCTTCACGACCTCTGAAACTTCCTTGTCAATAATAACAATCGGCTTTCCAGCGTGAGCAGCTTCGTGAAGAACCCAGCCTTGAGTATCTTTAAGTGAAGGAAAAGTAAACACATTCATTACTTTATACGCCACACCCAAATCTTCTCGCGGCATGGCGCCAGTAAAGATAATCCTATCCGCAAAATCCGTCTCGGCTGCCATTTTTTCCAAAGTCTTTCGATATTCAAAATCACCGACAAACAATAGCTTCGATTTTGGACGAGCTTCAGCAATAAACTCGTTAAACGCCTGAATCAAAATTGGCAAATTCTTCTCCTCACCCAAACGCCCCACAAAGCCAAACACTTCATCTTTTTCATCAAGACCCCATTGCTCGCGAAATTCTGCGACTCGTTTTGCGCTCGCCCGCGGAAGAGCATTCACGCCGTTTGGCATTAAAGTAACATCGTACGTGTAATCTTCGGTCTGCCAAGATTCCAATTGATCGCGGCTTTTACGCGACAGGGCAATCACCGCATCCGCCTTGCTATATAAGATAGTAATGACGCGCTCAATAATATCTTTATTCCATTTCGTTACGCCATTACGCGGACGATATAATTTGGCAACTTCCAGCAAATCCTGTCCATTCAGCTTTACCGACAACGGAAAAACTACTCCCGCCAACGCCAAAACTCCCGGCAAAACCGCAGGGTAGTGATCGACGAACTCATATAAATCCGTACAATGCTGGATAATCAAAGGAATATTATTTTTCTTCGCTGCCTTCACGCCCAATAGACCAATTTGCGACGGCGTAAAAATATGAACGATGTCCAGATTCATATTAGCAATTTGACGCTGCACCACAGGAGGGAAGAACACCGACGTGTCGTAATCGTCGAAGAACGCGCCCGTAATTGAGCGGAAACGAATTATTCGACTATTCTCATCTTCGTGAAGGAGTTCGGCTTGCTTGGACGGACTAATAGACTTTGCTGGGCAAAAAACATAAACCTCATGTCCCAAAGCTTCCAGCTCGCG
The DNA here is from genome assembly GCA_963539815.1 of uncultured Candidatus Saccharibacteria bacterium. Taxonomy (GTDB): domain Bacteria; phylum Patescibacteriota; class Saccharimonadia; order Saccharimonadales; family Saccharimonadaceae; genus Nanosynbacter. Next base: position 11,448 of record CAUTMO010000008.1, read on the forward strand.
CTTTAATGATTCAACAACGTAAACGATACCGTTAATGGACGGTCTGTAGCTGTCCGTAAAAAGTCCTATCCTCATAATAGCCCCATTATATCATTTATATCAGCGATCGATAAAATTCGACCAATCGCTCGGCGCCCGCACTGCTATCAAAACGCTCAGCAATCTTCTCAGCACCAAGTTGCGCCTTCTTATAGGCTTTCTTATCTTTGCGCAATTTACTGATCAATTCTAAAAATTCATCGTCCGTTTTTGCCATAACAGCGTCGCCCTTAAATGTGTCATTGTACTGCGGAATGTCGCGTAGAATGATCGGCAAGCCAGCGCCAGCCGCCTCCAAGACGCACATAGGATGATTTTCCTGCATAGCGGGCAAAACAAAAACGTCGGCAGCGACATAATAGTCACGAACATTCTCCAAAGGTATCACACCAGTTACAGTGAGATTATTCGGCGCATTTTTTATCATATTTTGCATGGCGTTATAATCCGCGCCCAAATTCTTAAACGGAATTCCTCCCACCCAGAAAAACTTTACATCTGGCATTTCTTTGGCAGCTTTTATTAAAATATCCAAACGTTTTCGCGGCTGGACTTGACCATTTCCCATAACTACAAAATCATCATCCTTCAAGCCAAGCTTCTTCCGAGCCGACTTTTTCTCCGCAGCAGAATGCTTATATCTCGACATATTTATCGTATTGTAAAGAACTTTCGTCTTTGGCACGTGCATGTCATTTATCAATTCATCAGCGACCATACCAGAGCAAGCCAAAACCAAATCAGCCTTTTTGTAAAAGAATTTTAGCCACGCTCTTCCTAGCGGCTTCCAATATTTCGCGCCTTTAATCGAACCGATAAAACTATCCGGCACAATGTGAGCAGAAACAACTTTTTTGCCACTTTTTTTCATCAAATGCCGGAACGAATACAAACCCATAGTCTGAATATGAACAATGTCAGCGGGACGATCAGAATTCACTTCAATATCAATATCTTTTCTTTTACGCAGCGCGTCCGTAATCTCCTTATAAGCCGTATGCACACCGTGACCCTGAACGGTAAATTCGCTCTCAGAAATCATATCAACAATTAGTTTTTTATCGTCTTTCTTACTCATACCTACAGTATAGCAAATAATTATTCCGCCAATATCAATTCGGCAACCAGTTCTGGACTATCCAACACCGACAAATGTCCCGTATCAAGCTCCACAAATTTATCAATTTTTACACCATCGGCGGCGTTCACAGGAAGCGAAATCTTGTCCCGTCGCCCAACTATCAATCCCGTAAACTCACGCTCAGAAATAATAATTTTATTGCCTCGAGAAATGTCCCGCGCAATTTTCGATTGCTCCAAATATTGCCGCCGCGTTACTCGCGTATTTTTTGTCAGCCACCGTATCAAATCCACGACATTTTTCTGCCTATTATTCACCAAACACAACCCCCGAAACACCGAAAAATAATAGTTCAAATAAATATATTGATTCACCCGACGAGTGCGGTAAAAGAACGACGAGGAAATTCTCGACATAACCGAAGTTTTCATCGGAGGACTGATGTACCAAATTTTCCGGCATCGCATTTTATTTGCCGCCAAACATCCAAGCGAATGAGCGACAACCTCGTCAATTGACACGCCTTTACCGCCAAAAGCCGGCATCAAATTCATCGCCCAATTTTCAACGTCGCTCATTTTCATATTTTTTATCAATTGACTTCTGCCATGAGAAGGCAAGTCAACAAACACCAAATTCGCATCATTTTTCAGGTAATAAGCCAGCGGAATCATTCCGTGAAAATCGCCACCAATGCCATGAATTAGCAAAATAGTTTTATCTGAGCCACCTTGATAAAAATAACAAGCAGTTTTCACGCCTCCGACATCCATGAAATCGCTTGATATTTTACCCAAAAACTTATCGTACATTGGTAGCATATTCATTAAATTATATCATCACGGTATAATAAAACTATGAAGCTTTTCTCTTGGAACGTAAACGGCATTCGTGCAGTTATAAATAAGGGTGAATTCGCGAAGTTTATTAACACGTACGATCCAGATATTTTATGCCTACAAGAGACCAAAGCCACACGAGATCAGGTTGAAATTGACCTGCCAAATTATCACGAACATTTCTATTCCGCCGCCAAAAAAGGCTATTCTGGCACGGCGATTTTCTCTAAAATCCCGCCTCTAAATTGGCGCGACGGTTTTCCGCCGAACATCATTGAGCAATTTGATTTAACGGGCGACGAATACGGCAATCCAGCCGACGAAGGGCGAATTATCACCGCTGAATTTGACAATTTTTGGGTTGTCAATTGTTACACCCCGAACTCAAAAGGAGATTTGAGCCGATTGGATTTGCGATATAAAAAATGGGACAAGGCGGTGTTGGCTTATCTGGAAGAGCTGGAATTGTCAAAGCCAGTCCTTTATTGTGGCGATATGAACGTGGCGCATCAGGAAATTGACTTGGCAAATCCAAAACCCAACGTCGGCAAGCACGGCTTCACCGACGAAGAGCGGGAGGGTTTTCAGAACTATTTGGACGCTGGTTTTACAGACACTTTCCGGGCGGCTTTCCCCGAAAAAACTGGCGCGTACACTTGGTGGACACATTGGGCGAATGCCAGGGCGCGAAATGTCGGTTGGCGGATTGACTATTGGCTAGCGTCGCGTGAAATTGCAAATCGCGTTACTAATCCGCAAATTCATCCAGAACAAATGGGCAGCGATCATTGTCCGGTGAGCATTGAGGTAAATTTGTAATGGATATGAAATTTTGGCAAAAACAAGAACCAGGGAAGCCACTTTTTCCAGATGTCGAATGGAATAAGCCAGAACGACGCGACCAAGCGGGAAAATTAGGAATCATCGGCGGTAACAAATTAGGCTTTTTGGCGGTAGCAGAAAGTTATCAAGAATCCCTTAAAACTGGCGTGGGCGAGGCTCGCGTTTTACTGCCCGACGCCTTGAAAAAAAACGTTCCCGCGAATATGACCGACGTTTTATTCGCGCCGACAAACCAATCAGGGAGTTTGGCAAACGAAGCACTTGACGAGGCGTTGGTGCTGGAAAGATGGGCAGACGTATTGCTATTATGCGGCGACGCTGGACGGAATAGTCAAACGGCAATTGTCTACGAAGAATTGATCAAAAAATCAGAAATTCCTGTCGTGCTGACGCGAGATGCGATTGACCTCGTACAGAATAGTTTTCAGGAAATTCTGGACAATCCGCACGTGGTTTTCATAGCAAGTCTGGCGCAAATTCAGAAAATATTCCGCGCAATTTTTTATCCAAAAATGATTACGTTCAGCATTCAATTGTCGCAACTTGTCGAAGCGCTTCACAAATTCACCATCACGTACCCCGTAACAATTTGCGTTTTTCATGCCGACAATTTAATAATCGCCCACAGCGGAGAAGTCGTCACCCAAAAATGGGACGCACCAATGGCAATTTGGCGGGGAACCGTCGGCGCCCGCGCCGCAAGCTACTTGATTTGGTCGCCGAAAGCGCCACTGGCAGCAATCAGCACCGCCATTTGCAAAATGTAGCTTCTTATAAATATCTGCTTGACATTACGCACAATTAGTTGTATTATACTACTAAGCTTTCGTTCGTGATTTGTCAAGGGCGAAGCCCTTGGTCGCGAGCGTGTGAAAAATCTCTCAAGAAGGAGGTGAAAGCAGTGCGTAGCAGAATCAGCAGGATTATCGCTAACATAGGAGAGATATTCTCCTTGATTATTCCCATGATGGCTATTGCAACAATTACAATCGTACTTGTTGCAATGCCTTGCATATTCTTTGCGGTTCTCACGGGATTTATTCCCGTGATGACTGCAGTGAAATGCAGCGCGGTAGTCGGGTCCTTATTAGCTTGCGCTATATTGACTGCATTAATCGACCACTATCGACATTGTGATAGTGGTTGCCGCCGGGCGGCCCAGTGAAGCCCGCAGAGAAGACAGCTTGCCTGGAAGGCGTAAAGCCTCGGCGTAGCGCCTCTGCGGGCTGTTTTCTTTGCATAAAAAAATCGCCCAAAATGGACGATTATCACTTGAAGCTGCCTCTGGTACCGCGGGCCGGACTTGAACCGGCACGAGCTATTGCTCACCAGATTTTGAGTCTAGCGCGTCTACCAATTCCGCCACCGCGGCACAAGAGAACGCTCCAAGCTACCGTATGATTGTAACACAACTAGCGATTTCTCACAAGCACGACTTTTATTTGATATCAATTTGACGTATAATAAAAGAAGTTATGTATCCGACGGATGATCAATCAAACGGTCGAGTGGGCATGCCGGTATCAGATCAGCGCCGATCTCTCACGCCGCCAACTCGCGACTCAGCAGCCTCGCGGAATGCCGCTGCTGATGTTATTCGTGGGCAGCTTGACGCTATTTATTCCAGATCGGAAGGACAGAATCCAGCGCCAGAAAAACCTCAGGCGCAACCATTTTCCGCTCAATTACAACCAAAACCCGAAGTCAGGTCAGAACAGCCCAAGGCACAAATAGCCAAACCTCAGCAAATCTCAATAACACCACAACCAGAGCCGAAAAAGGACACCGTCAATCACGCTATGCGGACGACGCCAATTGCCCAAACTCAGATTCAGCCAGAGCCGCAAATTAGCAATTCCGCTTCCGCAAACCAAACCACTCAAACTCAAAATTCAGCCGTCCATACTCAAGTTTCAGCCGACCAATGGAAGCAATACCACAGCGCTTGGCAGAAATATTATCAGATGTATTACGAGCGTTACTACGCTGGCGACATTGCGGCAAAGAACCGTGAGATTTCCCGATTGACGAAGGAAAATCAGAATATCACGCCCGTAGTCAGCGTAGACGAGCCTCTGGATCCGCAAAAAGCAGCCATAAAAGAACTCCGCAGTCAAATTCAGCAAAAGGTTCGTGACTCCGCAAATAAAGTGAAAAAATCCCGGCATTTTGTTCCGGCGATTGCTGGATTATCGGTGTTATTAGTCTTCATGTTTTTGCAATATAACCGCATTATTTTTGGCGCAGTCGCAGCCTACACGACACCCGGTGCAATTAACCCGCAAAACATCATCGTTGACGCCTCCACCGACGTAACTGTCGGACCCGAGCCTAGGATTATTATTCCAAAGATTAACGTTGACGCGCCGGTCATTTACGGCGCCGCCAGCGACACGAAATCGCAATCAAAAGCCATGGAGAAGGGAGTAGCTCACTTTTCAATTCCTGGCGCCAGCGCCGTGCCAGGCGAAGTCGGAAATGCCGTATTTGCCGCTCACTCCAGTAACGACGCTTTTGCTGGTGGCGATTATAAATTCGTCTTCGCTCAGAATGAAAAGTTGGTCAAGGGCGATATTATTTACATGAATTACAACGGGAAACGCTATACCTATAAGATAACTTCAACAGAAGTTGTTATGCCAACTGAGGTCTCAAAAGTTCAGATTAATACAGACAAGCCAATGCTGACACTTGTAAGCTGTGTGCCTTTAGGAACCGCAGAAAAGCGACTTCTTATCTTCGCAGAACAAATCAGCCCAGACCCAAGCAAAGCTACTGCGACATCAGAATCCAGCTCAAATCAACAACAAGGAAATAAATCAAATATTCCAGGAAAACCCGAGCCGACTTTGCTTGAGAAGTTATTCGGCGGTCGATAAACTAGCTATTTAATTAAATAGCCCAATCGAACCATTGTCCATATTCATTTTACTCAGGACAATTTTTTCAGAAGCGTTGGTCGTCAATCCGTAAACGTATCGCTGGTTCGAGGACAAAACAGAATCCAAACCAGGCTTAACGTCTATCAACGTATGAGCGTTCGTGCCGTCAAACTCGCGAATCTCCATTTTTCCTGACGCAGAAACACTACGGATATAGAAATTGTCAAGCCACTTCACTTCCTGTGCCACGCCGATATTAAACGCGCTCGACAATTCTTTACGCTCCAAATCGTAAGTCTGCAGCACTGCGCCGCTTTGCGCCACGATAAATCGCCCAGCATTGTCCATCGTTATGTTCGTAATCGCATTATCAGTCTTAATAATCTTCGCCGTTTTTAAGAACTCTTTTTGGCGGTCCTTAGAATCTGAAATCTCACCTCTGTAAATTGTCATATTTTTGCCATCAGTCAAAACCACGGTGTCTTTATTGAAATAGCGAGAAATTCGAATTACCGGGGTAGAATCGGTAGCAAAAGTGCCGATCACGAACGACTCTTTCCAATCTCGCTTCCAAATTCCCGCCACTTTTTTACCATCAACAGTAGCCATATAAGACAAACGATCGTCGCCATAAAGCTTGAAAGATTCGACGCCAGTCAAGATTGGGCTGGAAATTGTCGAGCTATCAAGGTCAACTCGCCTCAATTCGCCAGTTTCCTGCAGAGCGTAAGCTGTGTGTGCGCCAGTTCCCGCAAAGCCGATTTGCTTAATTCCAAAACCAGTCATAGCCGTTACGTCAATAATTTTCTCTGGATTTTCTCTATCAAAAACCAACCACTGCACGCCCGTAGTGTTATTTTCCGCTGGATACGAATGCTTCACTAGCGCGTAACGAGAATCGCGGTCCCACTCCGACACGGTAAACGTATGATTGTCAGAAGACAGGGAATAGCCAGTCAAAACGCTCGTACTTAACGCATGCTCCGTGAACTTTTCCTTATCTTTGTTCGTGTCGCGAATGTCACCAATTGTCAAAATCGGAGTTTTATCTTTAACACCAAATCCTATCAAGAAATTACCAGCTGGCGATAGAGAAACGGATTGTAATGAGTCGAACGTTTTTACTTCGGTAGTTTCGCGTTTTGTCGGAATCAGTCTGGCGTAATTCAAATTCGTAACGGTATCAGATTTGATATTCAACGTTTTTTGCCACGGTTCGTATTTATCCAATTTCATCGAAAAAGTGTGCTTGCCAGGAAGAACAGTGCTTTTCGTTGGAGTGCGGCGCAGCTCCATATCGTCAACATAAACCAGCGCCCCGCCAGGATGTGATTCATATTGGACAAGTCCAGTTTGTTGCAATTCTTTCGTATTTGGATCAAACGTATAGCCGAGCATTCTAAACGTCAAAAACGTAAGAAGAATTATAAGTGATAATGTCATCAGCGTGTACACAAAGGTCCGCCGCGCGAGCTCTTTAGTGCGATTCTTTTTCTGGTACATAATTACGAAAATTATAACATATTTTTGCACTTGAAAAAACCTTAGGCGATTTGTAATATAATATACAGGAATAAACATTAGGGGGATTAATGGCAAGTAAAAACTACGTGGTTATCAATGGACGAGCTTACAATACTATTACCGGAATGGTAATGGATGATATTAAGATTGAAAAATCTGAAATAGAAAAAGAACAATCAATCAGTAGGCGCGGCACGTCCGTATCAAATATCCACGCCGCACACGTTCAGAAATCCAGCACGTTGAATCGTCGGCACGTTAAAATGCCGCCGCAGCGTACGCCATTGGCTGCCAAACCCCAGAAAGCTCGCGTTGACGTGAAACAACATGTCGCCGTGAAGAAGTTTTCTACGCCAATTGTCAGCAAGCCGGCTCCTCAGAAAATTGCCATTAATCGCCCAGCCGAAGCTCACCCCGTCACTCGTCGCGCCCAACAAAGACCTCTTAGCGTGGACACTAAATTGCGAAAAGAGCGCCAGCCTCTGGCTATAAATAGCAATCAGATTGTCGCCGTCGCTCCGCAAAAAATAGAAAAGCCAGTCGCAAAAACCGCTCATCAATTGAAAAATGAAGCAATTGAAAAAGCTTTGTCGAATGAAATTATTAGCAACAAAAAAGCACGTCGACGCCAGAAAAAGGGCGGTGCATTACGCTGGTTGAACACGTTTTCTGTTGGTTTTGCAGTGATGCTACTCGGTGGCTATTTAACATACCTAAGCATGCCAAATATCTCCATAAAAATGGCAGCCGTTCAATCAGGAATTGACGCCAAATATCCAGGCTATAAGCCAGACGGCTACGCGCTGAATGGACCCATCAAATTCAAATCAGGTGAGGTCTCTATGAAATACGCTTACGCCGACGGAAGCTCAGGATACACCATAACCCAGCAAAAAAGCGGCTGGAATTCATCAGCGGTGAAAGAATTCTTCTCTGAAAAGCACAAGAATCCAAACACCACGATGATCGACGGATTGACAATTTATAGCGGCGGGAAAGAAGCGGCTTGGGTGAACGGCGGAATCCTATATCAAATCAGCGGCGACGCAAACCTCTCAAGCAGTCAAATTGAAAAAATCGCCACCAGTCTGTAACTCATCAGATAACGTGCTATAATTTATCCATGACTATTAGAACTCGTTTTGCGCCAAGTCCGACTGGCTATATTCACTTAGGCAACGTTCGTACCGCGCTATACACATACCTTGTTGCCAGAGCGCATCAGGGAGATTTTATCTTACGCATTGAAGATACGGACCAAGCTCGGTTCGTCGAAGGCGCGGAAGAAATGATCCTGGAAACTCTAAATTGGCTAGGGCTAAATTGGGATGAAGGACCAAATCTCAACAATCCAAAAGAAGAGTCTGGCAATTTTGGTCCATATCATCAAACCGACCGCCGCGACATTTACATAAAATGGGCGAAGAAAATGATTAGCGAAGGACTAGCTTACGCCGATCCGTACACGCCTGAAGAAGTGCAAGTTTTACGCGACAAAGCCAAGGCCGAAAAGCGAGCATTTTTATATCGCGACCATCGTCCAGAAAATCCGCCAGAGTGGCAACTTGGAATGCCGCTTCGCTTCAAGGTTCCGGAAATTAAGCGATATTCCTGGAAGGATGCCGTTATGGGCGAATTGTCAGCTGGCCCAGAAGCTTTGGATGATTTCATTCTGATCAAAGCGGATGGTCTACCGACCTACAATTTTGCGCACATCATTGACGATTTTGAGATGCAAGTTACGCACGTGATTCGCGGCTCGGAATATATTGCCAGCACGCCTAAATATCTATCGCTTTACGAGGCGCTTAAAATTACACCACCAATTCTGGCGCACGTGCCACACATTATGGCGCCATCGGGAAATAAAAAACTTGGCAAGCGTGACGGCGCTAAAAGCGTAACTGAATATCGATCAGAGGGAATTTTGCCGGAAGCGATGCTTAATTTCTTAGCGCAACTTGGCTGGAATGACGGCACGGAACAGGAAATTTTCAGTAAAGCTGAACTGATTGAAAAGTTCTCGCTTGATCGCGTTCAAAAATCTGGCGCGCGATTTGACGAACAACGACTCATTTGGCTGAACGGTCAATGGATTCGCTCACTTAGCTTGGACGATCTTTATTCTCGCTGCCAATCATTCTGGGGCGAAGAAGCCAAAAACGCCGACGAATCTTATAAAAAGTGCGTTCTGGAATTGGCGCAAGACCGCTTGAAGACACTGCAAGATTTGCCAAAATTAACAAGTTATTTCTTCGTCGAGCCTGAAATTGACACGGAATTGATTGACGGAAATAAGCAACTTCGCAAATTGACCGACGACGAACGACGAGATTTATTGTCAATTGCGCGCCAAGAATTCGAGAAAATTACAGATTGGACGCCAGAAACAATTCAGAATTGCCTTAATGAATTACTAGAAACGACGGGGCAGAAGCCGGGGATTTTGTTTAGTCTGGTGAGAATTGTGACGACGTGGGCGCCGTTTAGTCCGCAACTTAACGACACATTGGCACTGATTGGCAAAGAAAAAACTCTGCAAAGAATCGATAATTATCTACAAAAATAGTTTATTCGTGCGCCGAAAATGCTATACTAAGCATAAGCATGAATGTTGAAAAAATAGATAAATCAGGACAAAAAAAGAACGCTCGTTGGGAGTCGTTCAAAGAATGGATAAAAAAGCATATTCTGGCGATCGTGCTCGTGGTGAGTGCGACGGTTATTGCTGGAGTTTTCATAATTGCAATTCATTCCATAAAATACGAGCAGGCCGCTAGCGTGGAACTGAAATTGCCAGCCAAAAAACCTGCGCCGAAGAAGTTTTATTCGCCATTGACTGGAATGGAAATCGCGAACGAAGCCGCCGCGAAGTTGCCTGTAACTGGCGTGATGATTGAGAATAGTCCAGCCGCCAGACCGCAGTCAGGACTGAAGAAAGCTGGCGTGGTTTATGAAGCCGTGGCAGAGGGCGGAATTACTAGGTTTTTGGCCCTGTACCAGGGAGAAAAGCCGGCGCTAATTGGTCCAGTGCGAAGCTTGAGATTGTACTATTTGAGCTGGGCGGCGCCGTATCAGGCGTCAATCGCGCACGTTGGCGGAAGTCCAAACGCTTTATCCCAAGTCAGAAACGGTAATTATCGCGACATCGACCAGTTCTTTAACGACGGATCGTATTGGAGATCTCGCGACCGCTACGCGCCGCACAACGTCTATACTTCAGGAGAAAAACTTGACCAATTGAACAGCGCAAAAGGCTATAACAATTCCGGATTCACCAGCTTCGCGCGAGCAGACGGCAAGCCTGTTGAATCGCCAAACGCCACATCTGTAAACATAAACCTCAGCGGCTCACTCTACAACACCTCATACACTTACGACAAGGCGTCAAATTCTTACCTTAGGAGCATGGCTGGCGCGCCACATACCGACAGGGAAGATGGGCAAATTGCTCCAAACACTGTCATAGCTATGGAAGTTGGCGTTGAAGCTCGGGCTCAAAATTACGATGGCTACGAAGACATCAAAACGACAGGATCCGGCAAAGCTTACATTTTCCAAAACGGCACAGTCGCCACTGCCACTTGGTCAAAAGCGGACATAAATTCGCCACTTAAATTGACAGACGAATCCGGAAAAGACGTCGCCTTAAATCGCGGACAAACATGGATTGCAGCCTTCACGCCAGGAAGGGGAAGTGTTTCATGGCAATAGATCCGGCATCTAAAACTTTGCGCGAGTACAAACAATATTATTACCGAAAAGTCATATTAGTCCTATTATCAGCGAGCGCCTGCATCATATTAGGACTGGGAATCGCGCTCCATTTTACGGCAATTTCCATATTCCAGCTAAATTTCTGGATTATCATTTTAATTACTGCTATTTTACAAATCCTATTTTCAATTTCTATCGTTAAAATCATCGCTGCACCGCTTAATAAAATTCTGGCGGCGCTTTCTCATAAAATTGGCGAACCGACAACCGACACTCCGCCAAACCCCAACGATAAACGCTACGAAAAAACCGGATTTAAGACGGCACTTCAGGCAATTTATGGCGATTATCAACCAGAGCAAAAATCAGCTAACGACAACGACAAACCAAAAATCCCGCTCACTCAAGCCCTGAATCAAGCCAGTACCGGCGTCGTGATTCTTAATTCCAACCAGAAAATTATCTTCGCCAATTCCGCCGCCCCGATTTCCAGAAACGCAAAAGGCGAGGATTTTCTAGCGCTTGATTTTCTAAACGAACCGAGCATTTCCGATTGGCTTCACGAAATTGCCAATGAGAAAATCAAAGCCGAGCGCCGCTGGCAACGCATTAGCACCAACCCCGACATCATCCAAAAAACGCGAATATTCGACATTGTGGCTTCATTTGAGAAAGGCGCCGCCGCTGAAACTGTCATTTTCCTCATCGACAAGTCTAAAGGATATCTACCCGAAGAAGAGGACCTCAATTTTATCTCATTTGCTGCTCACGAACTTCGCGGACCGATTACAGTTATTCGTGGCTATCTGGACATTATCAACGAAGAGTTTTCTGGACGCTTGCAGGGCGACGAAAGACAGCTTCTTGATAGGCTGATCGTTTCGTCCAACCGCTTATCCAGCTATATAGACAACATTCTTAACGTCGCCAGATATGATAGGCACCACTTGAAGGTTTATTTATTAGAAAACACTGTCGCTAATATTTACGCCTCGATTGCCGACGATATGCAGCTTCGCGCATCGACTCAACACAGAATGCTCAGCGTCAATATTCCAGATGATCTGCCGACAGTAGCCGCTGATCACGGAAGTATCGGGGAAGTAATTGGTAATCTGATCGACAATGCCATTAAATACAGCTTTGAGGGCGGGTCCGTAACCGTTTCCGCCGAACAAAAGGGCGACTTCGTGGAAGTGTCCGTCGCCGATAACGGAATTGGTATGCCGGCGAATGTCGTGGATAATTTGTTCCACAAGTTCTATCGATCGCACAGATCACGCGAAGCCGTGGCTGGGACGGGAATTGGACTTTACATTTGCAAAGCCTTTGTCGAATCTCACGGCGGCTCGATAATCGCTCGATCCCGCGAAAATGAAGGCTCGGTTTTCTCATTCACTTTGCCAATTTATGCTACAGTTAAAGATAAATTGTTAGAAGACGGGCAACTGAATAATCAATTGATACGAAAAGGCGGCGGCTGGATAAAAAATCACGCTATGTATAAGGGCTAGGAGGAATTATGATAAAGACAATTTTATGCGTAGAAGATGACCGATTTATTGGCGAAATGTACGTCAGAAGTCTGCAAAAAGCGGGATATGACGTGACGTGGGTGGTCGACGGGAATGACGGGCTAGTGGCGGCGCGCAACCAGAACTTTGACTTGATAATCTTAGATTTGATGCTGCCAGAACAGCGTGGTGACCAGATTTTAGACGCGCTGAGAAACAACAATGTCGATTTGGTTCCGAATAGTAAGATTTTGATTATGACCAATTTTGAGCAGGACGAAGCTTCGCGTAAATCCGTTATGAGTCGCGTCGATGGATATCTGATTAAGGCCGACATTACGCCGCGGAATTTGATAGATGTCGTTAAGCAGATGGATAGCAACGACTAGATCTTATGTATCGGAAGTAATGTTAAATAAAGCTGACGAGCATCAAGCTATTTATGCTATAATAGTAATGTATGACACAAGAAATCCACCTAGATCCAAAAACAACAGATTTTAGACTAGGAGAATTATACTGTGGACCTGGAGGTCTAGCGTATGGCGCACTAAGAGCGAAAAGTAAAGATGGCAGATACTCTGTCTCGCATGCCTGGGCTAATGACTACGATTCAGACACTTGTGAAACATATAGAAAAAACCTCTGTCCAGACAATCCAGAATCCGTTATATGCGACGACGTGCGCAATATCAATATCGATCAACTCGGAGATATTGACGCTTTTGCATATGGATTTCCATGTAATTCATTCTCGCAAGTAGGTAAGCGCCAAGGAATAGCCAATGAAAAGTTCGGACAATTATACTGGTATGGTGTTGAAGTTCTTAGAAAATACCACCCAAAATGGTTCATAGCAGAAAACGTTTCCGGTATTCGGAGTGCTGGCAGTGGCGACTTTCAGACAATCCTAAAAGACCTTCAGGAATCTGGATATAGACTGGTCTGCAACCTATATAAATCAGAGCAATATGGGGTCCCTCAAACGCGCCATAGGGTTGTCATAGTTGGAATTCGTAGTGATTTAAATATAGAGTTTAAGGTTCCAGATCCAAAAATATACACCAAATGCGACATATCATCTCGCACCGCATTAGCAAACATCCCAAAGAAAGCACCAAATAATCAAGAGAGGAAATTATCCGAAAAAGTCACTAAGAGACTTTCATACATTAAGCCAGGAGAGAATGTGTGGCAAGCAGAAGACGCTGGGCGCCTGCCAGAAGAGCTAAAAATCCACACAAAGACAAGAATTAGTCAAATATACAAAAAACTAGACCCCTTAAAACCAGCCTACACAGTAACAGCATCCGGAGGTGGAGGAACATTCATGTATCACTGGACAAATCGCGAATTGACAAATCGCGAGCGAGCGAGATTGCAGACATTTCCAGACGACTTCGAGTTTGTTGGTAGCTATTCTTCTGTAAGAAAACAAATAGGCATGGCTGTCCCCTGCAACCTAGCGGAGATCATAACTACTGCAATATTGGATTGTTTTGCGGGAATAGAATACCCCAGCATTAATCCTAACCTAAATATACATATAGATAGCAAGGTGTAATTGTGTTGTACTATAACAATATTGAGGACCCCATTCTTCTTACCCCAGCCAAGACTTGCAACAAGCTACAAATCATTACGGGATTCACTGATTGTGAACGAATTTCCACTCACCTAATCAAGCTAACTGATGGCGCAAAAGAAAATATTTATCAAAGAAACATTGAGATAGAAATGATTCTTGGAATGTACAAGGGCGCATCTATCACCGAGAGAAAACACCAACGAATACAAAGGTTGTTATCTTACACTTTGCCATCATCAAACATGCCAAAATTCAGTTGTAGATATATTATTCAGAATAAAGAAGTGCACAGTAAACTCTACATCTGGTCAAAAGACAACGAACCACAAATAGCTTTTTGTGGTTCGGCAAATTACAGCATCAATGCATTCCAGAATCGTCGAGAATGCATGACTGAGTGCAATGCAAAGCAGGCGGAACATTATTACCAATCTCTATTCGCAGATTCAATGGACTGCCTCGATGACAATATTAAGCAAAACCTAAAGTTCATTAAACAGCAAAAAACCGTTAGTGAATTTGACGATCCAGATAATGATAGCTACACTGACTACAACAACAAAACACCATTAGAAACAGCAACCATCTCCCTCCTGACAGCCGACGGCAGAATAGGCTACGGCTCGTCTGTAAATTGGGGAATTAGGCAAAATGGCACAAAAAGAGATCCAAACCAAGCCTATATCCCATACAATTCTGCAGATAAGAAACCCGGCTTCTTTCCGGATAGGGTTAACCCTAATGACAAAAACTGCCCAATCTTTCGCGTAATAACAAAGCATGGCGGAACATTCCATATGAGAATGGCTCAAGCGAACAACAAAGCGCTACATTCGGCAGAAAGCAACAGTATTCTTGGTCAATGGATACGAAATGAGATGAAAGTTCCGTCGGGAACATTTATTACAAAACAGATGCTAGAGAATTACGGAAAAACATACGTAACTTTTCGCAAATATGCCGACGGTACGTACCTATTAGACTTTTAATTTCAAACTACGACCTAAGATAATAAAAAAGAGCCTTTTACAGACTCTAAAATGACATTCTTGGTGACCCCACCGGGAATCGAACCCGGGTTGCCAGGATGAGAACCTGGTGTCCTAACCGCTAGACGATAGGGCCGTAACTCTATGGATTATACCATGGAAAGGGAAGGCTTGTCTACTTTTCCGCATCCACACAACCTCTACGTCATATTTATCACTTGAGATTTTTCTGAAAATTCGCCATAATAAAACTATGGAAAAGGGCGGGATTTACTTTAAGCCTCACGCAATTTCCAGATTTTGGCTGAGGAGATTGTGTGAAGTGGCATTACTGAGCTGTTTCACGATCATTCTTTTATATGCATGGGCGCGATTTATACCGACTGGTTATCAATTGCCAATCGGATTATCTGTCTCAGACTTAGCGGCTGGCGTAGCAGGAATCGGTAGCTTAATTGTGCTGATTTTATGTTTTTGGCTTCCCAGAAAACACGAAACTGGAATAGGAATTTTCGTGTATTTGTTAACCGTCGCTGTCGCCGCAACCACCATAATTACCAGCGGCGGAGTCGTTTCACCATTCCTAGTTATGTGGATTATCGTGGCAATTTTTGCAGGATTTTTCGGCGCAATAATCTTAGGAATAATGGGACTTTTGGTTATTTTGCAGATTATAGCCACCAGCATTCAACAGGGAATAAACATACAATTCATCATCGGCTACCTCTTCTTCGGATTTTTGCCTTTGATTTTTAGCCTTGTTCTATGGATTCGCCGCCAAAAAACTGATGACAATACGTCCAATCTGGAGAATAGACTTTCCGCGGTTGAGAACAAATCTGACGTAGTGATTAATGCCATCGACGACGGCGTTTTGGCTATTTCCAAAGACGGCAACATTGAATTGATAAACCCATCCGCCCAACAAATCATCGGCTGGGACCAAGGCGACGCACTCGGGCTTAACTGGAAAAGCGTCTTAAAACTCGTTACTTCAGACGGAAAAGACGTAGAAGACCTCGAGAATCCAATAGCCCAATCTTTATCAAAAAATCAGCCAACACACAACGATAAATTATTCCTATTAACCAGCTCTGAAAAGCGAATTTTAGTTTCAATTGTCAGCTCTCCAGTCGGCACAGATGGCGAAGGAATCATCGTAGTTTTCCGCGACATCACCAAAGAAAAAGCCGAGGAACGCGAGCAAGCCGAGTTTATTTCCACCGCCAGCCACGAGATGCGCACGCCAGTTGCGTCAATTGAGGGCTACTTGGGTCTGGCGTTAAATCCAGCCACCGCTCATATCGATGAGAAAGCCCGCGATTTCATTACCAAAGCTCACGAATCGGCACAACATCTGGGACGATTATTCCAAGATCTCCTCGACATTAGCAAAGTTGAAGATGGGCGAATGAAAAATAACCCGAAGATCATCAACGTAAACGAATTTTTGAAGGATATTTTTGATGGTTTGGCGACAAAAGCTGATGAAAAACAGCTCAATTACATCTTTATGCCAGACATAATTGATGAAGGTAAAGAGAAGTCATTGCAGCCGATTTTTTATGCCAATATTGATCCCGACCATTTTAGGGAAGTTGTTAGCAATCTGATTGAAAATGCCATCAAATACACGCCGTCGGGCGAAGTTGTCGTCAATGTTACCGGCGACGATAAGCAGATTTCCATAAGTGTAAAAGACAGCGGCATTGGTATTCCCGCCGAAGATATTCCGCATTTATTCCAGAAATTTTATCGAGTAGACAATTCTGACACGCGAGAAATTGGCGGAACTGGCTTGGGGCTATATTTGAGTCGCCGCTTAGCTGAGGCGATGTCTGGAAACTTGCGAGTTGAAAGCAAATATAAAGAGGGAAGTACTTTCTATCTGGAAATTCCTCGTATGAATAGTTCAGAAGCTAAGCAGCGATTAGAATCTGCAGAGACTGAAAATCCCGAAGATAAAACGCCGGACTCTTTGGCTTCAGAAAAAATTGAAATTGCCACAGAAGAGAAAACAGAAGATGTCGCAACTGAAAATAATAGCAAGATTGTCAATTCAAATCCAGCCGCAATTACAACTCCAGAAAATCCAGCTCCAGCCGTACCGACGACTCCAGCAGCCCAGCCAGAAATTCCACAACCAGCCAGAAATTCTTCCGAGCCAACGCTGGCTGAAATTGAGGAAGAGTTGCGTAAAAAGCGCCAGCAATTGTCCATACCTGGCCGCGAATAATAACCATAAGAACTATGGATTTTTTGTCAAAACTTCAGTATAGTATAAACATATGACAAAAATTTTATTGGTTGAGGACGACAAAAGTTTACGCGAAATTTACGGTGTACGACTTTTGGCGGAGGGCTACGATATCGTTTCGGCGGGCGACGGAGAAGAAGCTCTAGCCATGGCAATTAAAGAACGTCCGCGATTAATCTTAAGCGACGTGATGATGCCAAAAATCTCTGGCTTTGATATGCTGGACATTTTACGCTCAACGACAGAGACAAAAGACGTTAAAGTTATTATTATGACCGCGCTGTCCTCAGAGGACCAGAGGAAACGCGGAGAGCAGCTTGGCGCTGATAAATACTTGGTGAAGTCTCAGGTGGGAATAGAGGACGTTGTGAGAGCAGTTCACGAAACCTTGGGCGACCTTCCGGGAGTCGGCACAAATCCAGTGCCAGTTTCACAACCAGCTCATACATATGAGCCAGTTGCTCCAACACCTCAGCCAACTCCAGCAGCGCCGCAGCCAGTTACTAGACCTGATATTTCTTCATTGTCGCCGCAACCAGCCGCCCCCGCTGCAACGCCAACAACTCCTGCAATAAATCCGCTCGTACAACAACATCCGCAACAGGTATTCGCTCCAGCTCCGCAGCCGCTGCCTCAACCAGTACAGACTCCAACACCGCAGACTCAGCCGACAACCCTGCCACAGCCTATGGCGCCATTTTCATCACCCGCACCGCGACCATCGGGGCTTGGTGATCGTGTGATTCAGCCTTTGCCAACTGACGATTCTCAGAATTCTGTAGATATTTCCAAGCTTATGGCAGAAGAATTGGACAATACACAGAGAATTTCTCAACCAACTCCAGAACCTCAACCAGTGCAGACTCCAGCACCGCAACCAATTCCGACGCCTCAGCCAGCACCAAATCCTATTGAACAGGTTAACTCAATACCTCTCGCCCAAACACAGCCTCAGGAGCAAAGCATCCCACATCAACCATCAGAAACTCCTCAGCCGACACAATTTCCACCGATAAATCCACAACAATGATAAACCCAGACACAAAGCAAGAATCTTGGCGCCTCAACAAATTCGTGGCGCTGTGCTTGGGTGTTTCCAGGCGGAAGGCTGACGAATTGATAGAAAAAGGGAAGATTACTGTTGACGGTCAGCCCGCCAGATTGGGTCAACAAATTTCTGACGCAAATAAAATTTCCTACAACGGCAAATTGCTAGAATTGCAATCCAAACAGCTCATCATCCTACACAAGCCAACTGGATATCTTTGTTCGCGCGCTTCTCAGGGCGGCGTTCCGACAATCTATAAATTACTACCGAAGAATCTTCACCACTTAAAACCCGTTGGTCGCCTGGATAAAGACAGTTCTGGGCTGATTCTCATGACGAACGACGGCGATTTTGCTCACAGCATGACACATCCGTCGTTTTATAAGATTAAGCGATATCTCGTTACAATCGACCAGCCATTGCAACCTTTGCATCGTCAAATGATCAATGATTTTGGTGTGCAGCTTCCTGACGGACGCAGTCAATTGATGCTAGAAAGACAACACGAAGGCGATGATTATCGCTGGATAGTGGAAATGAGCGAGGGAAGGAATCGTCAAATTCGGCGAACTTTCGATGCGTTAGGCTACACTGTCAAAAAACTCCACAGAACAAACTTCGGCAATTATTCACTCGGCGACCTTAAAAGAAGTGAGTGGCGAGAAGAAAAATTCACGAATTCATAATTTACTCCGCAACTCTTTACATTTTACGTTAAATATTGTAATATAGCTTTTATGCTAAGTTTGATAGAGAGTGTAATTGAAAAATGGAAACACTAAACGCACGTGATAAATTAGAATTGTCAAGGAAATTAGCCAGAATATCCCTAAACGGAATATGCGCAGATCTTAAAGCTGATACTGAGCATGGACACGACAAGATAATCGAAGTGTATTCAGGAAAAGAGCAAAAACTTCCCATAGACACCGTCAAGAAGCAAATATCAGATTACGCAAAATTAGTTGTTGAATTAGAGGGAATAGCAGAATCTCTCAACTTGGAAACTTTACCCACAATAGACGGCAGTAATTACTATATGCTTGACCTAGAAAAAGGCGGTGGCGTAATCATATCCAAAAAACAGACAGAAGGTTCTCGTGTATATATCGCAGACAAACTAGTATTAAAAACAGACGGAACTGTTAATACAGAATATCTCCAGCTTCGACCGTTTAATAAAGACGGTCAGATTGCTCCATTAGATTATACAAAAATAGCACGCCTATGTAATAGGCATATCAATTATCATCACAATAATCCCAAAGGAGTTATAGCTGTTGCATTTAATAAAAATAGAAGAGACCTCCAATACAATAGTCGAAATAGCTAAAAAATGATATAATTTATAATCATGTCTAAATTACCAACAGTCGCCATCATCGGGCAAGCCAATGTCGGCAAAAGCTCATTATTTAATCGCTTGACGCGCTCTCGCACGGCCATCGTCGCCAGAGAAGCTGGAACAACTCGCGACAACGTTGTTGGTAAAGTCTCATACAAACGACGTAACGTCGACTCTACACCATCAGATGACTATTCGCAATTTTGGCTCATCGACACTGCCGGACTGAAAACTGCCGAGGATGAATTCGAGGCGACCATTCAGGACCAAATCGCTGACGCTTCTGCCGCCGCTGATGTAATCCTCGTAACTGTCGACTCCACTGCATATCCTTCCGACGCTGATCGACAATTAGCCAAAAAAGCCCTAAAAAGTGGCAAGCCAGTCATTTTAATCGCCAATAAAGCAGACTTAAAAGGCTCTCTTCACGTTGACGAATTCAAACGACTCGGCATTAAAAACATCATAAAAACTTCCGCAGAACACAGCATTGGCATTTCGGAGCTTCTTGATAGCATTGCCGAACTTATTCCGCCAGCCACCGAAACCGCACCTGATGACGTTATTCGCGTTGCGCTAATCGGCCGCCCGAATGTCGGAAAGAGTAATCTATTCAATACCTTAGCGGGCAAGCAGCAGGCCATCGTCGCCAACGTTGCGGGTACGACTCGCGACGTAAACCGCGTTCAAGTTCGTTATCACGGCCAGACGATTGAACTACTCGACACCGCTGGAGTTCGCCGCCAAGGAAAGCAAGAAACGGGAATTGAAAAGTTCTCAGTTCTTCGCACAATGCAAGCCATAAACGAAGCCGACGTTTGCCTGCTTCTTATGGACGTCAACGAGCTTAACGTTCAATTGGATCAGCGCCTAGCTGGAATTATTGACGAGGCGGGCAAGGGGCTTGTTCTGGTCGTCAGCAAATGGGACTCCGTCGAAGGTAAAGACGCTTACACGCACGATGAAATCGCACCACAAATCAGCTATAACTTCAAGTTCACGCCGTACGCGCCGTTAATATTCACCTCTTCCGTCACAGGGCAGAATGTTGCCAAATTGTTT
Source organism: uncultured Candidatus Saccharibacteria bacterium (assembly GCA_963539815.1). Classification (GTDB taxonomy): domain Bacteria; phylum Patescibacteriota; class Saccharimonadia; order Saccharimonadales; family Saccharimonadaceae; genus Nanosynbacter. The sequence continues at coordinate 32,176 of CAUTMO010000008.1, forward strand.
GACCTGGCGCTTGATATCTATAAGCGTCGTCGCCAAGAATGTAAAACTCGCGCCTTAAACGACATCTTACAGAAAGCCATCGCCGCACATCCGCCAGCTGGTCTGAAAAACTCGCACCCGAAACTGCGCTACATTGTCCAGACTGACGTTGCTCCGCCGTGGTTTGTTATTTACGGTAGCAATCTGAAATTTGTCCACTGGAGCTACAAGCGTTATCTGGAGCGAACTCTGCGTGAAGCTTTCAATTTTGCGGGAACTCCGATTAAAATGTCTTTCCGTGACGAAAAGCAATTAAAGGCCAATCGTGAACGCGTTGCGCGCGGTCTGGCGCCAGTCACCAAAGCCTACAAGCAGGCCAAAAACGCCGAAAAACTCGCTTAATCCTATTTTTACGCCAATTTCTCTTGACTTAAATATTATCGCGTGATATAAATAACATTGGCTTTTGTTGACAAGTCGAGTAAATCCTTGTCCGAAAGCGTACCTTGACAAGCAGATGTAAGATTATAAGATTAAGACGAAACTTAAGCATGAAGCGAGGTTTTAGTTGTTGATAGAATATGTAATTGACAATTGAAATCTCGTTTCATGCTTGATCATATGCACGCATGATTATTTGCCAAAAAGCAAAGATGGCGATTCCCGCCGCGAGAAAACAGGAAGGAGTGTCAAAAAATGGCACTTTTTGACAAGGTTGGCTGCAACATCGGTAGCAACACCACGGTTACTGTCTGCGTGGGACCTGCCACCATCGTGTGGCGAACCGGTGATGACTGCTCAACTGTACGCGCCTTAGAGGGGGTAGTATCATGCCTAGAGGAGATTCCCAACGGTCAGAAAATTACTACCTATGGCAACGAGTTTATTGCTCGCTTGGAGTCTTCCAGATTCGTTCCATCACAGAATCCTGAAAATGGACTGTACGAATATAAGATAGACTGCGGTGATCTCACCATAAAATGTGATAAGTTTTCTGCCTTGCTCACGCCAGAACATGTAGAAATCCGGAGCGATGATCGTAACAATTTCAGTTATAATCGCCATGGAGGCGAAATAACTGTCACTGTTCCTCTAAGTAAGGCATTCCCTAAAATGGGAGACCTTAAAGAGGGCAGTGTGATTTTGTCTCCTGGTGCGGACGACGTTCACTATGAAATAATGGAACTGAGCAAGAAACCCTTCAAAAATGGCAACACGCGAGTAACCGCCGCTGTCCATAAGTATAAGGACGGGATTTTGCTGAGTTCACACAAAGTGAAAGGTCTCGCGAACGAGAGATTTGTGCCCTCGCCTTCATCTCTAGCGAGAGCAGAGGGGCTCTAGCCGCCGGATAACTCACCGTTATTAACACGGTAAGTTATTACTGAATAGTGATGAGCAGGATGATTCCTAAAAACTCTAAGGCGTCGTCTTCTGACACGTCTTAGTACATCTTCATCTGCTTGGTCACTATTCATTGGAAATTATTAAGCCCCAACTGGGGCTGTTTTTTATTCTATTGACATTTTTACTCATGTGTGGTATAAATAATATCAGCTTTCGTTGACAAGTTGAGATTTATTCCTTGTCCGAAAGCGCACTTTGACAAGCAGTTGAGAATAAAGCAAGGTGAGATTTTATGGCGTTATTTTAGCGGAAGCAAAATAGTGTCGTGAAACCTCATCTTGCTCACACGTCATTCGGATGTAAGAGCAGTGTTTTTTATAAAACACGGACATTCCCGTCCGGGTGAGGAGAAAGGTCAGCCATGAGCAGTCGTAGTAGTGAGATTGGCGTAAAGGAATACGCCATTTGCTTCATCGTAGTTCTTGCTATCTGCTTCGGATTTAAAGCCTGCCACACATCAATAGAGCAGGGGAACTGGCACGAAGAAGTCGTCACCGTCTGCAACAAAGAAGTAGTCACGGTAGGGAGCGGCGATAGCCTCTCTCATGAGTACCGCATATACACTTCAGGTGAAGTGTACGTAGTAAAAGACTACTATGGGTCTAACGGGCATCGGTTTGATAGCGCCGATATCTACGGCAGAATTGAGCCAGGCAAAGTCTACAGGATCAAGTCGTTTGGTTACCGAGTTCCGGCACTCTCACGCTTCTGGAACATTGAGACCATTGAATTAACGCAGCAGGAGCCCACCGGCACCTGCGGGCTAACGCCGTCGAACAATTGACGGCCGCCGAACTGACATCCGCCGAGAATACTTGGCGGTTCTCTCCGTCGTACATATTCTCCTGCTTGTCATGTTCGCTCCATAGATGCGTATCTATGCTGATGAGTCGGAAACGACGAAAGCGAACTTT